>NZ_JBEOZU010000009.1:0-145819 GCF_040298185.1 Streptomyces sp. NPDC001634
CTGGACGGCTGGGCAACCACGGCCCGCAGCCTGGCGGGCGTCCTGGGACGGCTGCGTCACGAGCCCGGGAGGGTGGCATGAGCACGAGCACGACTCCGACGGGATCCGAGGAGCGTACGGCACCGGAGGCACCCCAGTCGGCACCTGCGGTCCTCTCCGCCATCCCCACGCCCGGCCCGGGCGAGCCCGAAGTGCCCCGATACGCCCCGCAGTGGCTGCAGTTGAGGGAGCCGGCCGATGCCGCGGCGCGGGCGCACGACCTGCTCGACCCGCTGCGGATACGGCTCGCCAACCGGCCCGGGCGCAGCACCGACCTGGTCGTGCACGACCTGGGCTGCGGCACCGGTTCGATGGGCCGCTGGCTCGCCCCGCTGCTCGACGGCGCACAGCACTGGGTCCTGCACGACCGGGACCCCTACCTGCTGCACTTCGCCACGGTGGGAGCGCCCCGGGCAGCCGCCGACGGCAGCCGGGTAACCGTCACCACCCAGCGCGGCGACATCGGCCGGCTCACCCCCGACGCCCTGACCGGGGCCTCACTGGTGACCGCCTCCGCGCTGCTCGACGTCCTGACCGCCGAGGAGATCGACACGCTCGCCACGGCCGTCGTGGGCGCGGGCTGCCCGGCCCTGCTGACGCTCTCCGTCGTCGGCCAGGTGGAACTCACGCCCGCGCACCCCATGGACCAGGAGATCGGCGCCGCGTTCAACGCCCACCAGCGGCGCGGTGAACTCCTCGGCCCCGACTCGGTGAGCGCGGCCTGTGAGGTGTTCGACCGGCTGGGCGCGAGCGTACGGGTGCATCCGAGCCCCTGGCGGCTCGGCGCCGAGCAGGCGGAACTGACGCAGGAGTGGCTGCGCGGCTGGGTCGGTGCGGCCGTGGAACAGCGGCCGGAGCTTGCGGCCCGTGCGGATACGTATCTGCGCGACCGGCTGGCCGCGTGTGCGGCGGGCGAACTGCGAGTGGTGGTGCACCACAGCGACGTGCTCGTCCTGCCACGCCCGGCGGGAGGGGTGTCATGACCACAGGGACGGCCCCGGCACAGGCGCGGGAGGGAACACACATGGCTGCGGTGGGTGTGCAACTGCCGGAGGACACGGGCGCCCTGACGGCTGCGGACGATACGGCGGCGCGCGTGGGTGCGGATGCGGGTGCGGCCAAGGCCGTGCTTCGGGGCCCGCGCACGGACACCGCCCCTGCGGCGGCCGTCGTGCGCCCCGAGCCGGACGCCGCGCCGGCCGGCCGTCGCCGCCCCGTCTTGCGTGCCCTGCGCACGCACCTCGGCACGGTCGCCGGGGCCGTCATCCTCGGTGTGCTCCTGTGGCGCCTCGGTACCGGAGTCTTCCTCGACGGGCTGCGGCGCATCGACGTCCCGACCCTGCTCGCCGGACTCGGGATCGGCGTGCTGACCACCGTGTTCAGCGCCTGGCGCTGGTGCCGCGTGGCCCGCGCGCTCGACATCCGGCTGCCGCTCGGCGCAGCCGTCGCCGACTACTACCGCGCGCTGTTCCTCAACGCGGCGCTCCCCGGCGGAGTTCTCGGCGATGTGCACCGCGCGGTGCGGCACGGACAGAGCACGGGTGACGTCGGCCGTGGCGTACGCGCCGTGTTCCTGGAGCGGACCGCCGGACAGGTGGCCCTCGTGGCCGTCGGTGTGCCGGTGCTGCTCACGCTGCCCTCGCCGGTGCTGACCGAGGCCCGCCATTTCGCCGGTCTGCTGGCGCTCGCCGCGCTGGGTGCGGTCGCCATCGTGGCGGCGGTGCGGTTGGGCCGGGCGCCCCGCCCCTCCCGCCGGCGCCGCACCCTCGATGCCGCGCTCGCCGAGGCGCGGACGGCCCTGCTGAACCGCGGCAGCTGGCCGGCCGTCCTGTTCTCGTCCGTCGTCGTGCTCGCCGGGCATCTGCTGATGTTCCTGGTGGCCGCGCGCGTCGCCGGATCGCACGCCTCTGCGACCACGCTCCTGCCCCTGGCCCTGCTCGCCCTCATCGCCATGGGCCTGCCGCTGAACATCGGCGGCTGGGGCCCCCGGGAGGGTGTCACCGCATGGGCCTTCGGCGCGGCAGGCCTCGGTGCGGAGACGGGGTTGAGCGTCGCGGTCGTGTACGGCGTCCTCAGCTTCGTCGCGAGCCTGCCCGGGATCCTCGTACTCCTCGCCCGGTGGTACGAGGGCCTGCGGCAGCCGCGCACGAAGACGGACGCGAAGACGGACGTGATGACGGACGTGATGACGGACGCGATGACGGACGAACCCGCCCCCACCGCGAGCACGGGCCACACCCCCGAAACGGACGGGACGACGACCGAGGCCGCGGAAGAACCCGCCGCGACGCCGTCGAGGCCCGCGGCGCGGGGCCCGGAGCGCACCCCCCACGCGCTCCGTGCCTCCGTGCCGTACGCCTCCTACCCCCGGTCACCTCCCGCGCCGCGCGGACCGGCTCTGATGCGGCGTCACGACCGGTGCCAGCCTTCTGGACTGGCGATCCCCGGTACGCCGTCCAAGCCCTCGTCCGAGGCGACCAGGGAGAAATACGCCTCGAAGGAGTCGGCGAGCGCCGCAAGCAGTTGCTTCCCCTTCTCCGCGGAAGCGAGTGAAGGACGCCCGATGACACCGGATTCCGTATAGGCCGACATACCGAGGGTGAGCAGATGCCTTCGGTCGTCGGCGACGAAATCGGTGGTCTCGTAACCGGGCCTGACCAATTCGGGATGACAGTGCAGAAGAATGGAGGTCTCGATTTCCCCGGCATGCATGTCGCTGAGCAGCGAGGTGAGCACTCCGGCCCGCTCCCGGGCCGTCTCCCAGTCCTCCGGGGCCGGGAACAGCGCCATCCGCACACCGCTGCCCCCGGATTCCTGGACGACATTGCCGAGGACGTAATTCCCGCCGTGACCGTTCACCAGCACCAGGGCCTCCACGCCCGAGCGGCGGAGCGATTCGGCGATGTCCCGTACCACCGCATGGAGAGTGACGGAGGAGATGCTCACGGTGCCCGGCCACCCGGCGTGCTCGTGCGAGCAGGAGATCGTCACCGGAGGAAGGAGGTGAACCGGATACGCGGCGGCGACCTCGCGGGCGATCGAGCAGGCGACCAGCGTGTCGGTCGCCAGCGGAAGGTACGGACCGTGCTGTTCGAAACTGCCCACGGGAAGGACGGCGACCTGACGGTAGGGGCCGGCCGCCCGTGCCCGTACGTCGTGCGAGGTGTCCGACGGCAGCACACCGCCGGCAGTATCCGCAGTTCCCGAATCGCTCATGATTTCACGGCCTTTCGTCTCGTACCGCCTGCGCTTACCAAGATAGGAACAGATCATGACAGACATTGACGGCGTGCTCGGCGGGAATGCCCACCGCTCGGGAGGCCCCCGAGTCGTGAATGCCCCCACCGGGGTCACCCGAGTCGTGAACGCCCCATTGCCCACCAAGTACGGTGATTTCCAGGCCATCGGCTACCTCGACCACGACCGCGGTGACGAACAAGTGGCGCTGGTGTACGGCGACATCCAGGAAGAGGGGATGCTCGTCCGTCTGCATTCCGAGTGCCTGACCGGGGACGCCTTCGGGTCCACGCACTGCGAGTGCGGGCCCCAACTCTCCACCGCGCTGCGGGAGATCGTGGCCGAGGGGCGTGGCATCGTCGTCTACCTGCGCGGCCACGAGGGCCGCGGCATCGGCCTGCTCGGCAAGCTGCGCGCGATGAAGCTCCAGGCGGAAGGCCTGGACACGGTCGAGGCGAACCTCGCTCTCGGCCTCCCGGTGGACGCGCGCGACTACGGGGTCGCGGCGGAGATCCTGCACGACCTCGGTGTACGGTCCGTGCGCCTGCTCTCCAACAACCCGCGCAAGCGGGAGGCGCTGCTGCGCCACGGCATCAAGATCGACGAGCAGGTTTCGCTGCTGATACCGCCGTGCGAGAACAACATCACCTACCTGCGGACCAAGCGGGAGCGGCTCGACCACTACCTGCCGCATCTGGACGCGGTGGTGCACTCCTCGTGAGTGCGGCGGTGCACTGTTCATGAGCGGGGTGCGCGGCGGCCGGCCGGGGCCGGCGTCCGTACGATGCCGGCCGCCGCACCCGCGGCCCTCGGTGACGTGGGCCCGGTTCCCGGAAACAATCAAGGAATGACCGACGACGTCCTCCACCTCTCCGGCGACCGCATCCTGGAACTGCTGGACACCGACCTGGCGATCCACTCCCAGCGCGTCGCCTTCACCGCGCTCGGGGACGGAACCGCCGAACTCCCCGGCAAGATCATGCATCCCAGCCGCTACGACGACAGCGTCGTCTTCGCCTATGTCGCGCGCCTGTCCGCGGACACCGGGCCCGTGGCCAAGGTCGGCAGCGTGAACCCGGGCAACGCGACAGCCGGGCTGCCGACGATCCACGCGGTGATCAACGCCCTGGACCCGGTGACCGGGCGGCTGGTCGCCGTTCTGGACGGCACGGCGGTGACCACGCTGCGCACGGCCGCCGCCAGCGCCGTCGCCTTCGACGTCCTCGCCACCGCCGACAGCGCCGAACTCGGCCTCCTCGGCTCCGGCACCCAGGCGCTCGCCCATGCGCGAGCCGTCGCCCGGGTGCGTCCCCTGCGCTCCGTACGCATCTGGAGCCCGACCCCGGACCGGCGCGCCCGGGCCGCACACGTCCTCGCCGCCGAACTCGGTATCCCCGTCAAGGCCACGGACAGCGCGGAGGAGGCCGTGGCCGGGCTCCCCATGATCGCCGCCTGCACCCTCAGCCGCACGCCCGTCGTCCGAGGCGAATGGCTCGCGCCCGGCTGCACGGTCGTCAGCGTCGGCTCGTTCGAACCCACCCGCAGCGAGGTGGACGCGGAGGTCGTACGGCGGTCAGCGACGGTGGTCGTGGACGACCCGGACACGGCACGGGAGCACTCGGGGCCGGTCGTGGCCGCGCTGTGCGACCGGCTGCTGGCCGCGGACGACCTGGTACCCCTGGGCGGGGTGCTCACGGGCCGCCGGGAGGCGCGCACGAGCACCGACGACATCGTCCTGTACACCAGCGTCGGGCTCGGCGTCCAGGACGCGGCGGCGGCCTGGGCCGTGATCGACGCGGCCCGTGGACGGGAGCCCCGATGACCCCGCGTGCGAGCGTCGTGGTCATCGGCGGCGGGGTGATGGGGACGAGCACCGCCTACCATCTCGCCCGCGCGGGCGTCCCCGACGTCGTCCTGGTCGAGCGCGGGGAGCTCGCCTCCGGTTCCACCTCGCGGGCGGCCGGCGGCGTACGGGCGCAGTTCTCCGACGAACTCAACGTCCAGCTCGGGGCGCGGAGCCTGGAGGCGTTCGGGCGGTTCGCCGAGGAGCCCGGACAGGACATCGGGTTGCACCGGGTCGGCTATCTCTTCCTGCTGTCCACCCCTGAGGAGGTCGCCTCCTTCGAGGCCGGGGTGCGGCTGCAGAACTCCCTCGGCGTACCCAGCCGCATGATCGACGTGGCCGAGGCCAAGCGTCTGTCGCCGTTGATAACCCCTGATGGACTGCTGGCCGCCGCGTTCTCACCGGACGACGGGCACTGCACCCCCGAGTCCGTGGTGCACGGCTATGCCGCCGGGGCCCGTCGGCATGGCGCCAAGGTCCTGCGGCACTGCGCGGTCACCGGCATCGAACTGCACGGCGACACCATCACCGCTGTCATGACCGAGCGCGGCCGCATCGAGACCGACACGGTGATCTGCACGGCGGGCGCCTGGTCACGGGCCGTCGGCGCGATGGTGGGCGTGGACCTGCCGGTCCAGCCGCTGCGCCGGCAGATCGCCGTCACGGAGGCCGTGCCGGATCTGCCGCCCGCCCTGCCCATGACCATCGACTTCAGCAGCACCTTCTACTTCCACAGGGAGGGCCCGGGCCTCCTCGTCGGCATGTCCGACCCCGACGAGGAGCCCGGCTTCGCCACCGAGCCCCACGACCGCTGGATCCCACGTCTTTACGAGGCGATGGAACGCAGGGCGCCCGCCCTGCTCGACCTGCGCCGCACCGGCGGCTGGGCGGGCCTGTACGAGGTCACTCCGGACCACAACGCGCTGATCGGCGAGGCGAGTTCGCCCTCCCGCTTCCTGTACGCCACCGGCTTCTCCGGCCATGGTTTCCTGCAGGGGCCCGCCGTCGGCGAGGTCCTGAGGGATCTCTACCTGGGACGCGTACCCTTCGTCGACGTCAGCCCCCTGAGCGTCGGCCGGTTCGCCGCCGACGCACTGCGCCCGGAGGTCAACCGCGTATGACCGAGCTCCACCTGTGGCTCCGCCACGAGTCCCGAACGACCGAGCGGCGCACGCCGATCGTGCCGGCCGACGCCCGGCGGCTGGTCGAGAGCGGAGTGACCGTCACGGTCGAGGACTCACCGCAGCGGGTCTTCCCGGCCGAGGAGTACGAGGCGGTGGGCTGCCGCATCGCCGGGCCCGGCTCCTGGGTGACGGCGTCGCCGGACGCGGTGATCGTCGGACTCAAGGAACTCCCCGACGAGCCCATCGATCTGATTCACCGCCATATCTTCTTCGGTCACGCCTACAAGGGGCAGCCGGGCGCCGAGACCCTGCTGCGCCGCTTCCTCGCGGGCGGTGGAACGCTGCTCGACCTGGAATACCTGGTGGACGACACGGGGCGCAGGCTCGCCGCGTTCGGCTACTGGGCCGGATACCTGGGCGCAGCCCTCGCCCTGCTCCACCACCGTGGCCGGCTGACCGCGCCACTGCGGCCGACGTCCAAGGAGGAGCTGGACGAACAGCTCCGCGCGGCGGCGGGCGAGGCGCGGGCACTGGTGATCGGTGCGCTGGGGCGCAGCGGACGCGGTGCGCGGGTCGCGCTGGGCGTGGCCGGCGTCGACCCCACATGCTGGGACCTGGCCGAGACCCGCGAACTGGACCGGCCGGCCCTGCTGGCCCACGAGCTGATGGTCAACACCGTGCTCACCACGCGCCCGGTGCCGCCGTTCCTGACGGACAAGGACCTCGACGACCCCAGCCGACGGCTGCGCACCGTGTGCGATGTGACGGTCGACGTGGGATCGCCCCTGAACCTCCTGCCGTTCTACGACACCGCGAGCGACTGGGACCATCCGGTCCGCCGACTGCGCGAGGAGCCCGTCCTCGATCTGATCGCCATCGACAACCTGCCCTCCCTGCTGCCGCTGGAGGCGAGCTGCGACTTCTCGGCGGCGCTGACTCCGTTGCTGCCGGACTTCGAGGTCGGCGGCCCCTGGGGCCGCTGCCGGGAACGGTTCGACGAGGCGGTCCGTGAACTCCGCGCGGGGGAAAGGAAGTAGAACCATGTCCGAGACCACGAAACAGTCCACGCCGGTCCCGGCGAGCGGTACGGTCCACTGGGTCGGCGCGGGCCTGTCCACGGGCAGCGGGCTTGCCGTGCTCTGCGACACCGCGGACCGGGTCCGCCTGTGGCACCGGACCGAGGAGCGCGCCGCGCGGTCCCTGGCCGGGCTCGGCCTGACGGGCCGGGCCGAACCGCGCGCGTTCACCCTGCCGGCGCTCGCGGCGGAGGTGGCTCCGGGCGACGTGGTCGTCTCCATGCTCCCGGCACCCGAACACGCGGCCCTGCTCGGCGTGTGCGTCGAGCGGCGTGCCCACTTCGCCTGCTCCAGCTATGTGTCGGACGCCGTCCTGGACCTGGTGCCGGCGGGTGGCCAGGCGGGTGTCGTGGTGCTGACCGAGGCGGGCCTGGACCCCGGCATCGACCACCTCTTCGCGCAGGGACTGATCGCCCGGGCGAAGAAGGCGATCGGCGCCGGGACGGCCGCGGAGGTGAGCCTCACCTCGTACTGCGGCGGCATCCCCGCGATCCCGAACGACTTCAGGTACCGCTTCAGCTGGGCGCCCCTCGGAGTACTCAACGCCCTGCGCTCACCGGCGCGTTACATCGAGGACGGCGCCGAGACGACGGTGGCCCGCCCCTGGGAGGCGACCCGCCCCCACGTCATCGAGGGCGAGACCTTCGAGGTCTACCCCAACCGTGACAGCGTCCCCTTCGTCGACCAGTACGGACTGCCGCCCGCCTGGAAGCCGGGAACCTTCGTGCGCGGCACCCTCCGCCTCGACGGCTGGCTGCGCGCCTGGGACCGGGTCTTCGAGGAACTGAAGGGGGGCGACGACGCGCGCATCGCAGCCCTGGCAGCCGAGTTGGCGGCGACGTACCCGACGACGGACGAGGACCGCGACCGCGTGGTCCTGGCCGTGACCCTGGACGTACGGGCCGACTCGGGCGAGACGTGGTCGGGCCGCTGCCTGCTGGACCTCGAGGGCACCAAGGAGGAGAGCGCGATGGCCCGTTGCGTCTCCCGCCCTCTGGCCCTCGGCGTCCGGTATGTCCTTGCGGGCTCCCTGCCGGCGGGACTCAACCGGGCGGCCGGGACGGCGGAGCGGTCCGGACAGTGGCTGCGGGAACTGGCCGAGGAAGGGCTGGAGTTCACGGTGCTGCCGTGAATCCGGGAGCTCGCCGTTCAGCCTCCCACCGCTTCGTGCACGAGCCGCTTCAGCTCCGGGTAGACCGTGTGCGAGCCCATGGGGCGGAGCTGGGTCAGGAACTGGACGGTCAGATCGTGGTGCGGGTCCACCCAGAACGTCGTGGTGGCCACCCCGCTCCAGCCGAACGAGCCCAGGACCGCGGGCGACCGGGTCAGTTCGGGGTCCGTGACGACGGAGACGCCGAGGCCGAAACCGAGGCCCGCCTTGCCGGGCTCCCGGTGGACCCGGCTGCCGTAGGAGCGCAGGTCGGCGTCGCCCGGAAGGTGGTTCGAGGCCATCGTGGCGATCGTGTCGGCGCTCAGCAGCCGGGTGCCGTCCAGTTCGCCACGGCGGCGCAGGAACTCCATGAAGCGGTGGTAGTCGTACGCCGTCGCCACCATGCCGCCGCTGCCGGAAAGGAGCCGGGGCCGGCCGTGCAGGGGCAGACCGGGGACCGGGGTGATGCCGCCGTCCTCCGTCTCGCCGTACAGCTCCGCCAGCCGGGGCGCCTGCTCCTGCGTCAGGGACAGGCCCGCGTCCTTCATGCCCAGCGGGGCGAAGATCCGTTCGGCGAGGAAGTCGTCCAGGTCCAGGCCCGACACCACCTCGACGAGCCGGCCCAGGACGTTGGTCGCCACCGAGTAGTTCCACTGTGTGCCCGGCTCGAACTGGAGCGGGAGCCGCGCATACGCCTCGCATGTCTGCGCAAGGTCCGTGCCGGGTACCACGGAGGAGTCGATGCCCGCCTCCCGGTACAGGGCGTCGACGGGGTGCGAACGGTAGAAGCCGAACGTCAGCCCCGCCGTGTGGGTGAGCAGATGGCGGACCAGAATCGGCTGCTCGGCAGGGCGGGTCCGGATGTCCGGGCCCGAGCCGTCGACGTACACCTGCGGATCGGCGTAGGCCGGCAGGAACTCGGCGACGGGCGTGTCGAGCCCGAAGCGGCCCTCCTCCAGCAGGATCAGCGCGGCGACCGACGTGACCGGTTTCGTCATCGAGTACATCCGCCACAATGTGTCGGTCTCGACCGGGAGGTGCGCCTGCACGTCGCGGTGCCCGTACGTGGTGAGGTGGGCGACACGGCCGTGCCGGGAGACGGCCACCAGGTAGCCGGGCAGCCGGCCGTCGTCGACCTGGTGCGCGAAGTGCTGGTCGAGGCGGGCCAGCGCCTTCGGGTCGAGGCCGACCTCGTCCGGCTCCACCTCTTGCCGCAGGTGTCCCATCGTTCTCCTCCGGTCTCTCCCGGCGTCGTCCCGGGTCTTCCGGGTCTTCGGGTCCAACATTTCATGGTCCGCTACGGAACCGGGGCCGATCCCTCCACGGGCGGGGGTCCCCCCTGGTCGAGCGAAGTCGAGACCTTGGGAGAGGCCCGCGTTCCGGACCGGCCGGGCAGGCGGAGGGCCAGCGGCGTGCCGAGCAGGGACACGCCGGCGAGCACCACGAGCGTGGGTCCGGGCGCCGCGTCCGTGCCGGTCATCAGCGTGCTCGCGGCGGCGACGCCCACCGTGGGCCCGACGTTCAGCGCGGTCTGCTGCAGCCCGCCGGCCACCCCGGCCGATGCGACGGGCACCTGTCGTACGACGACGGCGGTCGCTGTCACCATCACCATGCCGAAACCGGCGCCCACCAGTAGGAATCCCATTCCCGCCGGGACGGCCGACGACGCCTCTTCCAGCCGGGACAGTACGAGGACTCCGAGGGCGAGCAGCAGCATGGCCGCCCCGGCCGTACGGCGCGGACCGAACCGGCGCATGAGGACGGCCGTCACCGGCGCGCCCAACACCATCGCCACGGGCCCCGGCAGGGCCCGCAGCGCCGTCTGCAACGGGTCGAGACGGAGCACCTCCTGAAGCAGGTAACTGCTCGCGAACAGCGCGCCCAGCATCGTCACCGACGCGGCCACGAGCAGACCGAGCGCCGGGCCGACGCCCGTCGAGCCGAGCACGCCCGCCGGCACCAACGGGCTCGCGGTGCGGCGCTCGTGCCGGACGAACCCCCAGCCTGCCGCCGCTGCCCCGAGCAGAGCCGGCACGGCATCGGCCGGCCGGCCGGAGTCCGGGATGCCGACGAGGGCGTACACCAGGCACACCAGGGCCACCGCGAGCAGACCCGCACCCGGGAGGTCCAGCGGTGTGCGGGACGGGGGCGTGCGCTCCGGACCGCGTACGACCGCCGCCAGGCCGCCCATGACCAGCGCGGGCGCCACGTTGAGGAAGAAGACGGCCCGCCAGCCGAAGGGCGTGACCAGCGCCCCGCCCACCAGCGGACCGGCCGCGGCGGCCGCACCGATCGCGCTGGTGCGCAGGGCGATCGGCATCCCCAGCCGTTCCGGCGGGTAGGCGGCCCGCAGCATGCCGAGCGTCGCCGGCTGCAGCAGGGCACCGAAGACGCCCTGGACCACCCGTAGTCCGATCACCCAGCCGATGCCGGGCGCCACCCCGATCCCGGCGGAGGCCGCGCCGAAGCCCACCATGCCCAGGGCGAAGATCCGCCGGTGGCCGTGGCGGTCGCCGAGGCGGCCGGCGAAGACCAGCAGGCTTGCCACCGCGATGAGATAGCCGGTGCTCGTCCACTGCACCTGGGCGAATGAGGCGTGCAGATCGCGTCGCAGGGTGGGCTGCGCGACGGTGAGCACCGTGCCGTCCAGGGCGACGATCACAGCGCCGACCACGCTGCTCGCGAGCGTGAGACCGTGGTGCGCCCTCACCGGTCGGCCGGCCCGAGGTGCGCGTCGAGCGCCGTGTGCAGCAGGGGTACGAAGTCGTCGGCGCCCGTGGTGAGTTGGAGGCTTCCCCAGGTCCACAGCTGGGCGATGCCGTGCAGGTTCGCCAGCAGGGAGCCCGCGACGAGCGCCGCGTCGGCATCCGGGCGGGTCCGGCCGACCAGGTCCACCAGCAGGGAGAACAGCGGAAGGCTGGTCCCGCGCAGGCCCAGATGACCGCTCTCCAGCAGATCATGACGGAACATCAGCTCGTGCATTCCGCGGTGGGTCAGTGCGAAGTCCAGATAGGCGTGCCCCAACGCCGTCAGCTGGTCCCGGGGGCTCGCTGTGCCGTCGCCGACCGCCTCGGCCGCCCGCGCCGCCAGGTCGCCGAAGCCGCGGCGCGCGATGGCCGACAGCAGCTCCAGATGGGTGGGGAAGTAGCGGCGCGGGGCGCCGTGCGAGACCCCCGCCCGTCGGGCGATCTCCCGCAGGGTCAGCGCCTGTACGCCCTCCGTGTTCACCAGGTCGACGCCGACATCGACCAGTCGGGCTCGCAGCCCGGTCTCCGGATCACTCATAGACACTGTCTACCACCCGGGAGTAGACAGTGTCTACAGATGATGTGGACGACGTCTGCCCGGGAATGCGGGGCTCGGGCGGCCGAGTTGACCCAGGTATGACTCAGGACGCCACGCAGAACGCTCTGCTCGCACTGCTCTCCGAGGTCCACGGCGGGGTGCTGGTCACCCTCAAACGCGACGGCCGGCCTCAGCTGTCGAACGTCAGCCACGCCTACGACCCGGACGAGCAGATCATCCGGGTCTCGATCACGGACGACCGCGCCAAGACCCGCAATCTGCGCCGGGACCCGAGGGCCTCGTACCACGTGACCGGCCCCGACCGGCGCGCGTACACGGTCGCCGAGGGTACGGCCGACCTCTCGCCGGTCGCGCAGGATCCGTACGACGAGACGGTCGGGGAACTCGTCCGGCTCTACCGTGACGTCCTCGGCGAGCACCCCGACTGGGACGACTTCCGCGCCGCGATGGTCCGCGACCGGCGCCTGGTACTGCGGCTGCATGTCGAGCGGGCGTACGGCATTCCCAAGGGCGCCAACAGAGGCTAGGTGTATGGACCCGTGGGAACAGCCGCGCCGGTCACTATGCCTGGTCCGGAAGACCGGCGGTGGTGCGCGCCTCGATGGCGCGCAGGACGGCCACCATGTCCTCGCCGCCGTACCCCAGTGTCACCGTCTCCTCGAAGAGGGTGTGGCAGACGTCGAGAAGCGGGGACGCGAGGCCCTCCTTGCGGGCGGCCTCCGCGATCAGCCGGTTGTTCTTCAGGACGTCCAGGGCCGCCGCCTGCACCGTGAAGTCGCGGGAGTGCAGCTTGGGCGCCTTCATCCGGGAGACTCCGCTGGCCATCGGGCCCGCGTCCAGGACGTCCAGGAAGAGCTGCCGGTCGAGTCCGTGCCGTTCCGCGAAGTGGTACGCCTCCGAGAGCCCGGTCACCAGGGTGATCAGGAACAGGTTGACCGAGAGCTTCATCAGCAGGGCGCTCGGAGCGGGGCCGCAGACGAACATCTCGCGGCACATCGGGGTGAGCAGCGGCCGCACGAGGCCGACCGTCGCGTCGTCTCCGGCCAGCATGGCCACCAACTGGCCGTTCTCCGCGGGGACCCGGGATCCCGAGACGGGCGCTTCGACATACCTCCCGCCCGCCGCGAGAACGTCGGCCTGAAGGCCGTGCGAGTAGCCGGGCGAGGTCGTGCCCATGTGGACGACGACGCGTCCGGCGACGCGCGCGGCGAAGTCCGGGGTGCCGCGGCTGAGGGTGGAGTCGATCGCGCCGTCGTCGGCCAGCATGAGGATCACGACGTCCGCGCGCGCGAACACCTCGGCGGGGTCCGCCGCCACCTTGGCGCCGGCCGCGCGCAGCGGCTCCGTGCGGGCGGCTGTGCGGTTCCAGACCACCAGCGGCGTACCGGACCGGACCAGCTGGAGCGCCATGGGCTGCCCCATGACGCCGAGACCGATGAAACCGACGTCCACCATGGACCGCCTTCCCTGCGAGGCGCCTATGACAGCGGTCATAGTAGCGGGCGTTATGACGCCGGTCATAGGGTGGGACGAGCATCGACGCGGTGAGTCGGGAGGTCGACGATGGCGGTGTCCGAGCGCGGGCCGCGCGAGCGGATGGTCTTCAGCGCGGCCCAGCTGATCCGGCGCGACGGCGTCACCGCGACCGGTATGCGCGAGGTCGCCGCCCATGCGCAGGCGCCGCGCGGCTCGCTCCAGCACTACTTCCCCGGTGGCAAGGAACAGCTCGTCAACGAGGCGGTGGACTGGGCCGGCCGGTATGCGGCGAAACGGGTCGCGCGCTTCCTCTCAGGGATGACCGAGCCGACGCCGAGCGGGCTCTTCGCCGCGATGGTGCATCAGTGGACGGACGAGTACGCGTCGGCCGGGTTCGGGGGAGGCTGTCCGGTCGCCGCCGCGACCGTGGACTGTGCGCAGTCCACCGACTCCACGCGGACAGCGGCCGCGGCGGCGTTCGCCTGCTGGACCCGCCCGGTGGCCGAGGCGCTGACGGACATGGGCGTCCCGGCGGCCCGTGCCGAACCGCTCGCGACGCTCATGATCAGCACGCTGGAGGGAGCGCTGCTGATCGCCCGTGCCGAACGGGACGTACGTGCGCTGACGACCGTGGCGCGGGAACTGGGGCCTCTGCTCGACGGGAGCGTCGAGCGGGACGCCTGACCGCCGGGGCGAGGCCCTGCCGCCGGTGCGGGACGCACTGCGTGCCGGGCTTGCCGTCCGTCCCCCGCCGCCACTAGCGTCCGCTCGTGATCAATGGGGCACATGTCGTGATCTACTCCCGTGACGCCGAGGCGGACCGGGTCTTCTTCCGGGACGTCCTCGGGTGGGCGCATGTCGACGCGGGTCACGGCTGGCTCGTCTTCAAGGCCCCGCCGGCCGAACTCGCCTTCCACCCGGCCGACGGAGAGCCCTCGCACGAACTCATGCTGATGTGCGACGATCTTGACTCGACGATGGCCCAACTCACCGCGAAGGGCGTCGAGTTCACCCGGGCGGTCACCGAGGCCCGCTGGGGCCGGGTCACCGGTTTCCGGCTGCCCGGCGGGGACGAGGTCGGCCTGTACGAGCCGCTCCACCCGGTGGCGTACGACCTTTGACCCGCAGCGGGAGGAGTCCTCAGAGGCATCCGAGGGCACGGTAGGTGTCGCGGGTCGTACCCGCGACCCGCGCCCAGGTGCGGTCACGGGCGACGGCCGCCCGGGCGGCGGCTCCCCAGGCCTGCCGCCTCCTTGGGCTGTAGAGCATCATTTCGAGTTCATCTGCCCAGGCCAGAGAGGACTCCGGCGGAATCAGCCGCCCGGTCAGCCCCGATTCGACCAGTTCTCTCATCGCCGTGAGATCACTTGCTGCCACGGGGAGACCGCTCGCCATCGCCTCGACCGGCTCGAACGGGGTCATCAGATGGCCGGCGCGCTCGTCGGTGCGCGGCACCGCGAACACATCCAGCACGGCGTGGTACGCCCGCACCTGGTCGTGCGGCAACCGGCCGGTGAACTGAGCCGCGCCGTCGTCCAGTCCCAGGTGCCCGGCCAGCTCTTCGAGCGTTCTTCGCTCGGGTCCTTCGCCGGCCACGAGCAGCCGCACCGGCACGCCCCGGCGTCTGAGCTCGGCCCCGGCCTCCAGCAGCGTGCCGATGCCCTCCTGGCGGGTGAGGGCGCCGGCCGTGCCGACGACGTACTCGTCGGGCCCGATGCCGAGACGGGCGCGCAGGGCGCGGCCATCGGGCGGCGCCTCGAGGAAGTTCGGGTCGACGGCGTCGGGCGCGATCCGCACCCGTTCCTCCGGCACCCCGCGCGAGACGATCTCGGCCTTCATCGCCTCGCCCAGAGTCAGTACCGCATCCGCCTCGCGCATGCAGTACGTCTCCAGCTCCCGCAGTGCGCGATAGGTCTCGTCGCTCCGACGGCGGCCGGGCGCCAGGGTCAGCCAGCTCTCCTCCGGGAAGCAGCGCACCTCGTAGACCACGGGAAGCCGGTACGCCTCGCGCAGGGCCAGCGCCACCCGGCCGTTGCCGTGGTCGCCGGCAGCGTGCAGCACCGAAGGGCGCAGCCGTTCGACGAGCCGGGCGGCCAGCTCGGCGTTGCGCGCCAGCACCGGCCCCGAGCCGTAGGGGAGCCACCACGGAAGCAGCCGGTGTTGGGGGACGCCCTCCAGCAGGTGCAGCGGCCGGGCGTCGAACACCCCTTGGGTCACCGGAAAACCGATGCGCGTGACCACGTGCGGGTCGAGCCCCGACGCCGACTGCGCTCGGGCGAGAGCCTGGGTGCGCAGGGTGTGGCCCGTGTGCCTGTACGGCGGCCCGTCGGTGACCAGGTGCAGCACGCGGCCGGGCACGGGCCGGATCGGACGCCCCGGCGTGGTTGTTACGCGGGCGGGGGACGGCTCCCCCGACGGTCCCGACGGGCGGGCCCGTACGGCGAGGCGGCGCTCGAGAGGCCGCAGCGGACGCCGGGCACGGGACGGCAGCAGTCGTACGGCGAGCAGGACCGCACGCCGCGGATCGTGCCGCAACTCGGCCCAGGCCACCGAGGCAGCCAGGGTGAGGGCGCGTACCGGGCGACGGGGCGGGCGACGGGACATGGCGTCAGGCTAGGACGCGCAGATGACCGACATGCGACGTGCGGCCCCGGCCACCCGGACGGCGGGCACACGACGTGCGGGCCGGCCGGCCGGAGAGAGACGGGCGCACGATGTGCGGGCCGGTCAGCGGGAAAGAGAGACAGGCGCACGATGTGTGCGCCGGGCTCTTCCCGTGTCGGGCGGGTGAGCGCCCGGCCGGGCGCTCACCATGAGCCGGGCGCTCACCATGAAGGGCGGGGGAGTGGGGCAGCAGACGGACCCGGGTCCCCGAACAGCCCGGTGCAGTCGGGGACCCGGGTGACCAGGGGTGCCTCAGGCCGTGACCGTCTCCCGGCTCGCTGCCTTGCCGGCCGGGCGCTCGCCGAGCTGCTCCGAGGGCACCTTGTGCGTCTCACGGGCCGTGAGGGCGGCGACGACCGGCGGGACGCACAGGGCCGCCGTGAACAGGGCCACCGACGACCAGTCCGTGCCATGGGGACCCGCGATCTCCGCGGCGAAGGTGACCGCGAACCCGGCCACCGCGAAACCGATCTGCGTACCGATCGCCACCCCGGACAGGCGCACCCGGGTCGAGAACATCTCGCCGTAGAAGGAGGGCCAGACACCGTTCGCGGCGCTGTAGACGACACCGAAGGTGAGGATGCCCAGGAGCAGAGTCAGCGGGTACGAGCCGGTCGAGATCGACCACAGGTAGAGGAACATCATCACCGCGCTGCCGACGGCGCCGACCAGATACACCGGGCGGCGGCCGATGCGGTCCGAGAGCGTGGCCCAGGCGGGGATCGCGCCCAGGGCGACCAGGTTGGCGAGGGCGCCCACCCACAGCATGGAGGAGCGGGACATGCCCACCGCGTCGCTGGTGGCGTACGCCAGCGCCCACACGGTGAAGATCGTGCTGACCGAGGCGATGAGGGCACCCGCGATCACCCGCAGCACGTCCGCCCAGTGTTCGCGCAGCAGCACGGCGAGCGGCAGCCGGACGACGCCCTCGGTGGCGGCCTGCCGGGCGAAGGCCGGGGTCTCCGCGAGCCTGCGCCGGATGACATAGCCGACGGCGGCGACCACGACGCTCAGCCAGAACGGGACGCGCCAGCCCCACGAGAGCAGTTGGTCCTCGGGGAGCGCGGCGACGGGGATGAAGACGAGCGTGGCGATGAGCTGGCCGCCCTGGGTGCCGCTGAGCGTGAAGCTGGTGAAGAAGCCGCGCCGGTGCGGTGGCGCGTGCTCCAGGCTCATGGAGCTGGCGCTGGCCTGCTCGCCCGCCGCCGAGATGCCCTGCAGGACGCGGCACAGCACCAGTAGCACCGGGGCCAGGCCGCCCACCTGGGCGCGGGTGGGCAGACAGCCGATGAGGAACGTCGACAGGCCCATCAGGATCAGCGTGAACACCATGATCTTCTTGCGGCCGTGCCGGTCGCCGAAGTGGCCGAGGAACAGCGCGCCGACCGGGCGGGCCGCGTAGGCGACGCCGAACGTGGCGAGGGACAGGAGTGTTGCGTTGGCCGGGTCGGACGCGTCGAAGAAGACCTTCGGGAAGATCAGCGCGGCCGCGCTGCCGTAGATGAAGAAGTCGTAGTACTCCAGCGCGCTGCCGATCCAGGCGGCCGTCGCGGCCTTCTTCGGCTGGCCGGGCGGGGCGTCCGGGGGCGTGGCGGGGACAGACACGGCGTGCTCCTTCGAGGGGACTCCAACGTAAGTGGAGTGAGCGGAGGGGAGAAGTGCCGGATCCCTGGGGTGACGGGTCGGCCGCGCCGGGCGCGCAGCTTTTCGGTTCGCTCGCGTCCCGGCTAATTAACCCACTGGATAGTTAGTAGCGGTTGGCCAGTGATGTTGCGCCCGTGTTTCCCGGGTGTCAAGGGTCCGTGCCGAAGGATCTTCGGGCGAGGGGTGCCGCTCAGACTTCCGTGCGGTCCGCCGTCAGATACGCGATGACCATGTCGCCGAGCATCGTGCGGTAGTGCTCGCGCTGGTCGGCGGCCACCAGATCGCGGCCGAACAGGGCGCCGAAGGTGTGCCGGTTGGCGACACGGAAGAAGCAGAAGGAGCTGATCATCGCGTGCAGGTCGACGGCGTCGACATCGGCCGTGAACAGGCCTGACTTCTGGCCCGCTTCAAGAATGCGGCGGATGACGTCCAGGGCGGGCGAGCCGATTTTCCCGAGCCGCTCGGAGGCGGCGATGTGCCCCGCCTCGTGGATGTTCTCGATGCTGACGAGGCGGATGAAGTCGGGGTGCTGCTCATGGTGGTCGAAGGTGAGCTCCGCCAGGCGCCGGATGGCCGCGACCGGGTCCAGATGCTCGACGTCGAGTTGCTGCTCGGCCTCGCGGATCACCGAGTAGGCCCGCTCCAGTACGGCGGTGAACAGCTGTTCCTTGCCGCCGAAGTAGTAGTAGATCATCCGCTTGGTGGTGCGGGTGCGGGCGGCGATCTCGTCCACGCGGGCCCCGTCGTACCCGGCCCGGGCGAATTCCTGCGTGGCGACGTCGAGGATCTCGGCCTTGGTGCGGGCGGCGTCGCGGATGCGCCCGCCTGGTCGTGCCGGTTCGTCGACGCTGGTCATGGGGTTCCTTCGGGCGAGGGGCCGGTGCCGGTGATTGTAGAAGCACGGCCGGGGTGTTCCCGTCGGGTCTTCACGTGGACCAGTGATGCTGATATAGCTAACGTACTGGTTCGTACATTAGTGCCGCTCGGGAGGAACCGCCGTGCCCCAGGACTCATATCTCGTCGGCCTCATCGGCTCGGGCATCGGTCCCTCGCTCAGCCCCGCCCTGCACGAGCGGGAGGCCGGCCGCCAGGGGGTGCGCTACCTCTACCGGCTGATCGACATCGACGCGCTCGGCGTCGGGCCGGAAGCCGTGGGCGATCTGGTCCGGGCCGCCCGCGACCTGGGCTTCGACGGGCTGAACATCACGCATCCGTGCAAGCAGCTCGTCATCCCCCATCTGGACGCGCTCGCCCCGCAGGCCGAGGCGCTCGGCGCGGTCAACACCGTCGTCTTCGAGGACGGCCGGGCCGTCGGCCACAACACCGATGTCACCGGCTTCGCGGCCTCCTTCGCCCGCGGACTGCCCGACGCCCCGCTGGAGCGGGTGGTGCAGCTGGGCGCGGGCGGCGCGGGTGCGGCCGTCGCACACGCCCTGCTGACGCTCGGCGCCGGGAACGTCACCGTCGTCGACGCCCTGCCCGACCGTGCAGGCGGCCTCGCCGCCTCTCTGAACGGACACTTCGGCGCCGGGCGTGCGGCTGCGGCCGGCCTCGACGCGCTGCCGGCCCTGCTGAGGGGCGCCGACGGGATCGTGCACGCCACGCCCACCGGCATGGCCGCCCACCCCGGACTGCCATTTCCGGCCGAGTTGCTGCATCCCGGACTGTGGGTCGCCGAGGTGGTCTACCGTCCGCTGGAGACCGAACTGCTGCGCACCGCCCGCACCTTCGGTTGCCTCACCCTCGACGGGGGTGGCATGGCCGTCTTCCAGGCCGCGGACGCCTTCCGCCTGTTCACCGGCCGGGAACCCGACAGCACGCGCATGCTGGCGGACATCGCAGAGCTGGCCGGAGCGGCGGGCGCCCGCAACCAGTAGGGAGAACCGTCATGCGTACGTCCATCGCCACCGTCTCGCTCAGCGGATCCCTGACCGAGAAGCTCACCGCCGCGGCCCGGGCCGGCTTCGACGGCGTCGAGATCTTCGAGAACGACCTGCTTGCCGGCCCGCTGAGCCCCGAGGAGGTCCGGGCCCGCTGCGCCGACCTCGGCCTGACCATCGACCTCTACCAGCCGATGCGCGACATCGAGGCCGTCCCCCCGGAGGCGTTCGAGCGGAGTCTGCGCCGGGCCCGGCACAAGTTCCAGCTGATGAACCGGCTGGGCGCGGACACCGTTCTGGTCTGCTCCAGCGTCTCCCCGCTCGCCGAGGACGACGACGCGCTCGCGGCCTGGCATCTGCGGAAACTCGCCGACCTGGCACAGGACTTCGGGATCCGGGTCGCCTACGAGGCGCTGGCCTGGGGCCGGCACGTCAGCACATACGACCACGCATGGCGCATCGTCCAGGCCGCCGACCACCCCGCGCTCGGCACCTGCCTGGACAGCTTCCACATCCTCGCCCGGGGCAGCGACCCCAAGGGCATCGAGGACATACCCGGCGAGAAGATCTTCTTCCTGCAGCTGGCCGACGCCCCGCTGATGGCGATGGACGTCCTGCAATGGAGCCGCCACTACCGCTGCTTCCCCGGCCAGGGCGGCTTCGATGTCGCCGGGCTCCTCGGACACGTGATGCGCGCCGGCTACACCGGCCCGCTGTCCCTGGAGGTCTTCAACGACGTCTTCCGGCAGGCCGAGGCGGGCCCCACCGCGGTGGACGCCCGCCGCTCGCTCCTTGTCCTCCAGGAGGCGACCGGGCTCGCGACCCCGCCTGCGCCCGTCGTGCCGACCGGCATCGCGTTCGCCGAACTCGTCACCCCGGACGTCGACCCGGTCTCCGCGCTCCTCGGCGCGCTCGGCTTCGCCCGGACGGCCCGGCACCGCACCAAGCCCGTGGACCTCTGGGAGCAGGGAGAGGCCCGCGTCCTCGTCAACACGGGTCCGGCCGCACGCCGCGACGGCACCGCGCTCGCCGCGATCGGCCTGGAGTCACCGGACCCGGCGGGCGCCGCCCACCGCGCCGAGGCCCTCCTCGCCCCGGTCCTGCCACGCCGCCGCGCCCTCGCGGACGCCCCGCTGGAGGCGGTGGCCGCCCCAGACGGCACGGAACTCTTCTTCTGCTCCACCGAACAGCCCGGACTTCCCAGCTGGCGGGGCGACTTCGAGGACGTCCCGCACGAGATCCCGGCCCCCGGCGTCGACCGTATCGACCACCTCGCCCTCACCCAGCCCTGGCACCAGTTCGACGAGGCGGCCCTCTTCCACCGCAGCGTGCTCGGCCTGACCGCCCGGGAGAGCGTCGACGTCGCCGACCCCTACGGACTGCACCGCAGCCGCGCGGTCACCAACGCCGACGGCAGCGTGCGCATCGCCCTGAGCGTTGGACCCGCCCCCACCGACAACGGCGCCCGCGCCCAGCACATCGCGCTCGCCACCGGGGACGTGGCCGCGGCGGCCCGGCGCTTCCGCGAGGCGGGCGGCCGGCTCCTGGAGGTGCCCGCGAACTACTACGACGACCTCGCGGCGCGGTTCGAGTTCGCCGACGGCGAGCTGGAGACGTACCACGACCTCGGCATCCTCTACGACCGTGACGAGCACGGCACCTTCCGCCACTGCTACACGCAGACCGTGGGCCGCGTCTTCTTCGAACTGGTCCAGCGGGACGGCGGATACCGGGGTTACGGCGCCCAGAACGCGCCGGTGCGGCTGGCGGCTCAGCACGCGGGGCGGCCGGTGCGCTGAGTACCTGCGTCTGAACCCCGGAGCTGGATCTTCGGTCGGGTCCGGCCTGGCGGTGTGTCCGAGTTCGTCGGGCTGCCGGTTCAGCGGTGGTGTCCGGTGTGCGACTCCCCGTTGACGTGGGGAGCCGCGCCAAGGGCGGCCTGCGGCAGGTGGTGATGCAATGCCCACCATGGTCGGGCAAGGCAGCCGCGGTCGTCTCGCGTACTCGCGCATCGGGCCACACGTGCTCAGGACCTCGCCCGCGTCGGCAGCCCATGTCGGCGGAGGAATGCGTCGACGAGCCCGTCGGTGAATGCGTGGCCGATCGGCTCGTCGGTCACCATCGCGCGGTAGTACAGAGGGCCCAGGAGCTGGTCCGTCTCGGCCGCCATGTCGAGGTCGGCAGGGAGCTGCCCCCTGTCCACGGCCCGTTCCAGTGGCAGGCGGTCGCGGCAGCGCTGCACGTCGAGACATCTGGACCGGAAGTCCTGGGCGAACACCGGGTCGTGCTGCGCCTGGGCGATCAGCGCCTTGAAGACGGCGCCAGGGTCGGATTCGCTGGGCCGCCAGGGCCGGGGAGTTCACGACGCAGCTGGGCCGGGCCCTCGCGGAGCCCGGCCCGTATCCGATCGACTGCGTGGTGCCCCCGGTCGTCCGAGGGCTGTCACCTGCGTGCTCAGGCCTGGTCCCACAGCTCCGCGTGCCGTCGATGTGCCTCCGTCAGACCGTGGTTGAAGAACCGGTCGTAGTAGTCGCCCTCCACGTGGTGCGCCTGCAGCCAGATGCCCGGGACATGGATCGCGTCGGTGTGCGCCGGGAAGCGGCGGTGCGTCGTGATGATGTACTCGCAGATGTCCCGGGCGCAGTCGATGACCCGTTCCTCGTACTCACTCGCCTCGGCGAGGTAGCGCTGCCCGTAGTCCTCCTTGTAGATGCGGGTGAAGACGTCCTTGTCGGTGTAGACGCCGCCCGGCCCGAACTTCGACCTGATGACCGCGTCGACCGCGTCCGACATGGACGGGTGCGCGGGCGGGCAGGCGGCCGCGATCAGGGGTTCGCCCTCGGGCGACGTGAGGCCGACCGGATGGGAGCGCAGGGTCGCGTACCTGGGCAGCGGGACGTGCCAGCGCCAGATGTCGGCGAGGCGCCAGCGGGGGGTGACGAACGTGAAGCCGAGCATCTTCCCGTACCGGCTGGAGAACTTCGGGTCGCCCAGGGCGATCTGCGGGTTCAGTGAGGCGTGGATCCAGGCGCCCAGGCCCATCGCCTCGGCCGTCAGCATCAGGTTCTGCAGCAGCAGGTCCGCCTCGATCTGGGTGCGCATGGGGCCGAGCGCGCCCAGCGGCAGTTTGAGGTCCTTGTTGAGGAAGCCGTTGTCGATCCACTTCCTCACCCCGGCGGGCCGGTAGAAGTTGCGGTCGTCGACGATCGTGGGGCGCGCCCCGTCCGGCTGGGTGAGCAGGTACATCAGCGCGTTGATGTACTGGTGCGAGAGGTCGACCACCGGGAAGAAGACCGTCGTGCCCGGCAGGTTGGACAGGAACCGGTTCGAGTCGAGGTACGCAGGAAAGTCGCGCATCCCATCGGCCACGTCGAGCCGGTGGTCGAGCACCCGCACCTTGGCCTCGCGCGCCCGTGCCACCAGCGTCTCCGTGTCGAACGGTTCGTTCGGCGCCGGGGGCAGCTTGCGAAGGTAGTAGGTGCCCGAGTCGTTGATCATGAAGAAGTGGGTGCCCTGCGCGTTGTCCGGGCTGCCCGCGGTGCGTCCGGTCATGGTCAGACTGGGCTTGGCCATGATGGGTTGGCCGTCCCGCGGGTCCTCGAAGGGCCGGTCGGGCATGGTCAGTCCGGTGGAGCCGGTCAGCGCGATCAGTACCGCCTCCTCCAGCTCCGACAGCGGGAGCGGCGGGTGCGGTGAGCTGTAGCTCATGGAGCCGGCGGGCACCGACGCGCCACGGCTGACGCGGTGCGTGCGACGGTGCCAGACCGTCTCCAGCAGGGGCCGGGTGAAGAGGTCCGTCAGCCCCGCTCCTGAACCGGCGCCCTTCGGCCCCGCGCCATGGTCAGCCATCCGAGCCTCCATCCGTCGTCGGCTTCACCGTCCGCCAGGGCGCGAACGCGCTCGTGCCCCGCGGCAGCAGCGCCGCCAGCTCCGGGCAGTGCCGCAGGATCACGGAGTTCATGCCGCCCTTCTCCACCCAGTCGATACCCAGCGGGGTGTACACCTCGGGCCGGTAGTCGACGGTCAGGAAACGGTCGGACTGAAGCCGCCGGCTGGCCATCAGGATGAAGATGCGGAACGCGGTGTCGCTGAAGCCGAACCCGGCCGGCGGGTTCTCCGCGAACAGGCCGACCACCGTGTCGATGTCGTCGACGGAGCGGTAGACCTCCTTCAAGCGCGTCAGCGTCCCGGCGTTCTCGGTGAGTTCCTCGAAGGAACGGATGCGCTGCTTGTGCAACCCCGCGCGGAAGTCGTTGTAGCGCGGGACGCCGCGCCGCCGGGTGCGCACCAGGTCGACCACCGACAGGTCGATGATCTCGCCGTCCCGCTCGAAGTGCTGAAGCGCGCGCGGGAAGTTGTGCAGGGTGATCGCGCCCGGGTGGGCGATGCCGAACGAGTACAGCGTGTTCGCCAGGCCCGTCTTGCGGATCTGCGACTCGGCCGCGCCGCCCTGGATGTCCGTGAAGCCGACCGTCTCCAGCCGTTGCCCGAAGTGGTGCTCGCACAGCTCGTAGTCGTCCGGGATCAGCGGATGCATCCGGTAGACCGTGACGAAGTCCTCGGTCAGCGAGTACGGCGCCGCGTGGTGGTCGGGCAGCGTCTTCGGGATGCCCTTGAGGGAGTGCGCCTCGAAGAGCCACAGGCCCAGCTGGTTGAGCCAGTTCTTCGGCGGACCCTGCCAGTTGGTCTTCAGCGCGAGGTCGATGGCCTCGGTGGCGAGGATCGCCGGCGTCCACTCCACCGTGTGGATCTTCGCGATCAGCGCCGAGACCACCAGCCGGGCCGTGTGGTAGATCCGCTCCTCGCTCATCGACGGGTACTCGGCGCGCAGCGCATCGCAGACCGTGTTGTGTTCCCGCGCGAACAGCGTGTGCATCGCACTGAGCCCCATCCACCAGCTCTCGTTGAAGCCGGTGAGCGGAATACCGTTCGCCCCGATCGGCAGATGGCCGTCCTCCAGGCGGATCCGGGCACCCCCGTCGGGCTCGCGCAGGAACCGGGCCGTCTGCTCGTCCTCGCCGTACACCTCGGAGCCGTCCCACCAGTGTGAGGCGACGTTCCCGAACAGGATCGGCGGACGGCCCCCCGGTACCTCGATGCCCTCGTTCTCCGCGAACCGCATCACGTTCTCGGCCGGGCCGCCCGGTGTGTTGTGCCAGGGCCCGCTGCCGGGCGGCAGCGGCACCTCGACCGAGCGCTCGCCCGGCTTGTAGCGGCGGTGGTTGACCCAGTCGTGCACCTGGAACTGGATCCACGCGGCGGCGAGGACGTTGAGCGAGGTTGCGGGCAGGAACCGCTCGCGGTACAGCAGTTCTCGGCTGACCGTGACCGGGTTGGGGGTGTCGAAGAGATCGGGCCGGTAGTCCGGCTTCAGGTTGCGGCCGAAGGTGGCGCCCACCGCGCCCATCCTCGGGACGGACAGATCGTCGTACCTGCCGTCGTACGACCGCTCGGTGCGCAGCCGTTCAGGGATCGGCTCCGGCACCGGCTGGGCCCTGGGCGGCGCCTCGTGGGGTTCGGTGTCGATCAGGTTCTGCCGGCGCAGCACCTTGCGCAGGAACACCAGGTTCAGCAGGCTCAGCTGCAACGGCAGCCGGTGCCAGGGCACAGAGCGGTTCAGCAGCCGGAACGCCGCGCCCACCGGCGGTGCCAGGAGCCGGTTCTGCAACGGCTCCGGAGTGACGAACTTGAGGCCCTGCCGATGGGCGCTGCTCGCCTGGTAGGCGGCCTTGCGCGCCCGGTTGATGTTGCCGAGCGGACGGAACTCGTCCGTCGTGTACCAGGGGTTGAAGGAGAGCTCGTCGATGCGGCGGGCGGCGGCCCGGGCCTCGGCGCCGTCCAGGTCCTGGCCGGGCACGGTCAGCCGGGCGATCGGCACGACGGGGGAGACCCCCTCCTTCCACTCCACCGACGCGTCCTCGACCGGGGTGTGCCGCTCGTCGGCGAACCGCTGGACGCACAGGTCGAAGACGACGTCGGCCTTCGCCAGCCGCTGCGCGATCTCGCGGTGCAGGAAGTCGGGGTCCTCACGGTCGGGCGAAAGCGCGGGCGGGCTGCCCGGAGCGGGACGCAGCAGATAGCGCACCGGTCCGGCTTCGCCCCACAGGATCGCCCCGCGGCTCCAGTACGTCTCGGAGGCGAGGGAGGTGACGGCGTGCCGGGCCGCGGCCTGCACAGTGCGGCGCATCCGGTTGGCGGTGCCGAGGCCGACCGCCAGCGGGAGCTTCACGAACAGCCCGAACGCCTTCTGCAGCGGGGTGCGGGCGCCTGCCATCGCCTTGGCGAACGCCACGAACTCCCGCGCATTGCGGGCGTGTGAGACGGGGTGACTGGTCGCCAGCAGGTCGTGGCTCTCCTCCGCCGACACCCGCACCCGTACGGCCGCACCGCGCAGGTCGGGTGCCCCATCGCCCTGCCGGATGCCGCTTGCGTTGGACAGCCGCACGGTCGCCGGGTACTCGGCGCCCGGCTGGGCGAACCCGACGCGCAGATCGGCCGGCAGATCGTCGTGGAAGCGCAGCCGGGCGTTCTCCACCGCCAAAGGTGCCTTGGCATGGAAGGTGCGCGAAATCGCGCCTCCGCCGGCCCGCCGGTTCCTGAGCTGCACCTCCATCAGTTCCTTGGCCAGGCGCTCGAACACCAGCCGTTCCGCCTCGGGACTGCCGCCTTCGTATCGCTCGTACTGCTGCTCGTGCTGCCCGGTCTCGGCCATCGGTCGCTTCCTTCGTGCGGATGCGTACGCAGGGGCCAGCACGTTATCGGCCCTGCCCGGGGCGCCCACAGCGGTGCTTCCCGCCGATGTGCGCCGTGTCGTGAGCTCTACGAACAATAGGACGATCAGTGGTATTTGCGCTCGTCATCGGAATGGCCGAAATCCAGTTCGAAACTGGTGTCCATCCCGTGCACTCCTCGGCCCCCAGCAATCCCACCCGGCACTGCCGAGGTTGGCCGAGGAGTGACTGGTCCGCGGTTGACGACCGTGCTCCGCGGTGGTGTACGGCCTCGACCCGCACGCGCCGGCGACCTGCGCGGCGTACTCGTACGCCGGATTCGGACAGCGCGGCGACCCGGGCACGGCCGCACGTACGATGTCCACGCGGGCTTCCAGCGCAACATCCGCGCCACCCGTCATCCGGCCGTCGGGGTCCTTGAGCGCGGCCTGCGCGGCAAGTCGGTGAACCCCGCACGGCGCTCGCCTTCGCCGCCGACACGGCCATCGAGACGATCTCGCCGCCGGGCGGCGCCCTGCGCACCCCCGCCACCCGTCCGGCCGCGGCGCCCGGCGAACTGGCGGTGCGCGTCAGCGAGGCGGCTCGCCGCGTGCTGCGGCCCCTGCTGCGACCGGCCGAGCCCGGCCGGGCCGGAGAACACCGAACCGCGCCTGCCCTGTCCGCGGATCGACAGCCCTCGAAGCGGCGGCGAAACTAGCGGGGAGCCGCAGCAGTTCCGGATGTGTTCCATTCCGCGATCACGGGCCAGTCGTGCTCGGTGGACAGCCGGCTGACCGTTCCCGTCGCCAGCTGGAACAGCCGGCCCTCGGTGGCCGGAAGACCGAGGCGGCGAGCGGTGAGGACGCGCAGGAAGTGTCCGTGTGCCACGAGGATCACATCGCCTTCGGCGAGGGCGGGCGCGATGCGGGCCAGCACCCGGTCGGCGCGCGCTCCCACCTCGTCCGGCGACTCACCGGGGTGTCCGGGCGGGCCCGGCGGCACCCCGTCGGCCCACAGCACCCAGTCGGGCCGGGTGCGGTGGATCTCCGCGGTGGTGATGCCCTCGTAGCCGCCGTAGTCCCACTCGTGCAGATCGGGGTCGGGCGCGGCGCCGGACAGGCCCGCGAGTTCCGCGGTGCGTATCGCCCGGTGCAGGGGGCTGGTGAGGGTGAGAGCGAAGGTGCGTCCGGCGAGCACCGGGGCGAGGGACTTGGCCTCTTCCTCGCCCCGGTGGGTGAGCGGGAGATCGGTCCAGCTGGTGTGCTGTCCCGAGACGCTCCACTCGGTTTCGCCGTGGCGGACCAGCAGGAGGTCGCCCACGGCTCACCTACTCCGCGGACTCGACGGCGTGGCCGCCGAACTGGTTGCGCAGCGCCGCGATCATCTTCATCTGCGGCGAGTCGTCCTGACGCGAGCTGAAACGCGCGAACAGCGAGGCGGTGATCGCGGGCAGCGGCACCGCGTTGTCGATGGCCGCCTCCACGGTCCAGCGGCCCTCTCCGGAGTCCTCGGCCCAGCCGCGCAGCTTGTCCAGGTGCTCGTCCTCCTGGAGTGCGTTGACCGCGAGGTCCAGCAGCCAGGAGCGGATGACCGTGCCCTCCTGCCAGGAGCGGAAGACCTCGCGGACGTTCTCCACGGAGTGGACCTTCTCCAGCAGCTCCCAGCCCTCGGCGTACGCCTGCATCATGGCGTACTCGATGCCGTTGTGGACCATCTTCGAGAAGTGCCCGGCGCCGACCCGGCCCGCGTGGACGTACCCGTACGGGCCCTCCGGCTTGAGTGCCTCGAAGATCGGCTGGAGCCGCTCGACGTGCTCCTTGTCGCCGCCGACCATCAGCGCATAGCCGTTCTGCAGGCCCCAAACGCCGCCGGAGACGCCCGCATCCACGAAGCCGATGCCCTTGATGCCGAGTTCCGCGGCGTGCTTCTCGTCGTCTGTCCAGCGGGAGTTGCCGCCGTCGACCACCGTGTCGCCGGGCGACAGCAGGTCCCCCAGCTCGTCGATGACGGACTGGGTGGCGTGGCCGGCCGGGACCATCACCCAGACCACGCGCGGGGCGTCGAGCTGTTCGACCAGTTCGGCGAGGCTCTTCACGTCGGAGACGTCGGGGTTGCGGTCGTAGCCGATGACGGTGTGGCCTGCGCGGCGGATCCGCTCGCGCATGTTGCCGCCCATCTTGCCGAGGCCGATGAGTCCGAGCTGCATATCAGTTCACTTCTTTCTGAGCGTGCGGTAGGCGGCCACGAGGGCGGTGGTGGAGGGGTCGAGGCCGGCTACGTCCGTGCCTTCCGTGAGCGCGGGTTCGACGCGCTTGGCCAGGACCTTGCCCAGTTCCACGCCCCACTGGTCGAAGGAGTCGATGTTCCAGACGGCGCCCTGCACGAACACCTTGTGCTCATAGAGGGCGATGAGCTGGCCGAGGACCGAGGGGGTGAGCTCGGTCGCCAGGATCGTGGTGGTGGGGTGGTTGCCGCGGAAGGTGCGGTGCGGCACCTGCTCCTCCGGCACGCCCTCCGCCCGTACCTCCTGGCTCGTCTTGCCGAAGGCGAGCGCCTGGCCCTGGGCGAACAGGTTGGCCATCAGCAGGTCGTGCTGCGCCTTGAGCTCGTCGCTCAGCTCGTCGACCGGGTTCGCGAAGCCGATCAGATCGGCCGGGATCAGCTTGGTGCCCTGGTGCAGCAGCTGGTAGTAGGCGTGCTGGCCGTTGGTGCCGGGCGTGCCCCACACCACCGGGCCGGTCTGCCACTCCACCGGGTGCCCCTCACGGTCCACCGACTTGCCGTTGGACTCCATGTCCAGCTGCTGCAGATA
The DNA here is from genome assembly GCF_040298185.1 of Streptomyces sp. NPDC001634. Taxonomy (NCBI): domain Bacteria; kingdom Bacillati; phylum Actinomycetota; class Actinomycetes; order Kitasatosporales; family Streptomycetaceae; genus Streptomyces; species Streptomyces sp. NPDC001634. The sequence continues at coordinate 28,962 of NZ_JBEOZU010000009.1, forward strand.
CGCGGTGAACTTCGACAGGTAGTGCGAGTATGGCAGCACCGCGTGCGACTGGGCGCCGAAGAAATTGCCGTACCAGATGCCCAACAGGCCCAGGAGAAGCGGGGCGTTGGCCTCCGCCGGTGCGGACAGGAAGTGCTCGTCGACGATGCGGAAGCCGTCGAGCATCTCCCGGAACCGCTCCGGGCCGATGGCGATCATCAGGGACAGACCGATCGCCGAGTCGTAGGAGTAGCGGCCGCCGACCCAGTCCCAGAACTCGAACATGTTGTCCGGGTCGATACCGAACTCGGTGACCTTCCCTGCGTTCGTCGACAGGGCCACGAAGTGCTTGGCGACCGCCTTCTCGTCGCCGTCGAAGGCCTTCAGCAGCCAGGAGCGCGCCGAGGTCGCATTGGTGATCGTCTCGATCGTGGTGAACGTCTTGGACGCGACGATGAACAGCGTCTCCGCCGGGTCCAGGTCACGGGTGGCCTCGTGCAGGTCGGCGCCGTCCACGTTCGACACGAACCGGAACGTCAGCGAGCGGTCGCTGTAGGCGCGCAGCGCCTCGTACGCCATCGCCGGGCCCAGGTCGGAGCCGCCGATGCCGATGTTGACGACATTGCGGATCCGCCTGCCGGTGTGGCCGGTCCACTCGCCCGAGCGGACCCGGTTTGCGAAGGCGGTCATCTTGTCGAGCACCGCGTGGACCTCGGGCACCACATTCACGCCGTCGACCTCGATCACGGCGTCCCGCGGCGCGCGCAGTGCGGTGTGCAGGACGGCCCGGTTCTCGGTGACGTTGATCTTCTCACCGCGGAACATGGCGTCCCGCTGACCGAACACATCGGTGGCGGTGGCCAGTTCCTGGAGCAGGGCGAGGGTCTCGTCGGTGATCAGCTGCTTGGAGTAGTCGACGAGCAGGTCACCGACGCGCACGGTGTAGTGCTGGGCCCGCTCGGGGTCCCGGTCGAACAGCTCGCGCAGGTCGGGGTGGAGCAGTGCCCCCGCGCGATGGTCCTCCAGGGCCGTCCACTCGGGGCGGTGGGTGAGCCTGGGGCGGTCAGACATGGCTGGCGTTCTCCTTGGCGGCCTCGCCGCGCAGGGCGATGGCGTACATCTCGTCCGCGTCGAGGCGGCGCAGCTCCTCGGCGATCAGTTCGGAGGTGGGGCGCACCTTCAGCGCCATGGTGCGCGACGGCTGGCCCGGCAGGGTGAGCGTGGCCAGCGGGCCCTCGGGGCGGTCGATGACGATCTCGCCCTTCTCGGTGCCCAGGCGGACGGCCGTGACGACCGGTCCGGCGGTGACGACCCGCTCCACCGGCACCTGGAGCCGGGCGCCCAGCCAGCGGGCCAGCAGTTCGGCGGCCGGGTTCTCGGCCTCGGCCTCCACGGCCGCGGAGGTCACCTTCATGCGGGCCTGGTCGAGAGCGGCGGCCAGCAGCGACCGCCAGGGCGTCAGCCGGGTCCAGGCCAGGTCGGTGTCGCCCGGGGCATACGAGGCGACCCGGGTCTCCAGCACGGCCAGCGGGTTCTCGACGGCGTACAGATCGGTGATCCGGCGCTGGGCCAGGGCGCCCAGCGGGTCCTTGGACGGGTTGTCCGGTGCGTCCACCGGCCACCACACCACGACGGGCGCGTCCGGCAGCAGCAGGGGCAGGACCACCGAGTCGGCGTGGTCGGACACCTCTCCGTACAGCCGCAGCACGACCGTTTCGCCGGTTCCGGCGTCCGCGCCCACCCGTACCTCGGCGTCCAGATGCGAGCGTGTGCGGTCGCGCGGGGTGCGGGCGTGCCGCTTGATGACGACCAGGGTGCGCGAGGGGTGCTCGTGCGAAGCCTCCTCGGCCGCCTTGATCGAGTCGTAGGCGTTCTCTTCGTCGGTCACGATGACCATCGTCAGGACCATGCCCACGGCGGGGGTGCCGAGGGCGCGGCGGCCCTGCACCAGCGCCTTGTTGATCTTGCTTGCCGTGGTGTCGGTCAGGTCGATCTTCATGGCCTGCGCCAGCTCCGTCCGTCTCGTGCGAGCATCTCGTCGGCTTCCTCGGGACCCCAGGTGCCCGAGGGGTACTGTGCGGGCTTGCCGTGCCGTTCCCAGTACTCCTCGATCGGGTCGAGGATCTTCCAGGACTCCTCCACCTCCTCCGTACGGGGGAAGAGGTTGGCGTCGCCGAGCAGTACGTCCAGGATCAGGCGTTCGTACGCCTCCGGGCTGGACTCCGTGAACGACTCGCCGTAGGCGAAGTCCATCGTGACGTCCCGGATCTCCATCGAGGTACCCGGCACCTTCGAACCGAAGCGGACCGTCATGCCCTCGTCGGGTTGCACCCGGATGACGATCGCGTTCTCGCCGAGTTCCTCGGTGGCGGTGGAGTCGAACGGGGAGTGGGGCGCACGCTGGAAGACCACCGCGATCTCGGTGACCCGGCGGCCGAGCCGCTTTCCGGTCCGCAGGTAGAAGGGGACGCCCGCCCAGCGGCGGTTGTCGACCTCCAGCTTGACGGCCGCGTACGTGTCCGTGGTGGACGCGGGGTCGATGCCCTCCTCCTGGAGGTATCCGCGCACCTGCTCGCCGCCCTGCCAGCCGGCCGCGTACTGCCCGCGCACCGTGTGCCGGCCGAGATCCTCCGGCAGCTTCACCGACTTCAGGACCTTCATCTTCTCGGTGACCAGCGCCTCGGCGTCGAAGGCGATGGGCTCCTCCATGGCGGTGAGGGCCATCAGCTGGAGCAGGTGGTTCTGGATGACGTCCCGGGCGGCGCCGATGCCGTCGTAGTAGCCGGCGCGGCCGCCGATGCCGATGTCCTCGGCCATGGTGATCTGCACATGGTCGACATACGACCGGTTCCAGATCGGCTCGTACATCTGGTTGGCGAACCGCAGCGCCAGGATGTTCTGGACGGTCTCCTTGCCCAGGTAGTGGTCGATCCGGAAGACCTGGTCCGGCTCGAACACATCGTGCACGATCGCGTTCAGCTCGCGCGCGCTCGCCAGGTCGTGGCCGAACGGCTTCTCGATGACCGCGCGCCGCCAGGAGCCCTCCGGTGCGTCCGCGAGGCCGTGCTTCTTGAGCTGCCGCACGACCTTCGGGAAGAACTTCGGCGGTACGGAGAGGTAGAAGGCGTAGTTGCCGCTGGTGCCGCGGGCGGCGTCCAACTCATCGACGGCGGAACGCAGTTGCTTGAACGCGGTGTCATCGTCGAAGTCACCGGGGATGAATCGCATGCCCTCGGCGAGCTGCTGCCAGACCTCCTCGCGGAACTCGGTACGGGCGTGCTCGCGCACCGAGTCGTGCACCACCTGCGCGAAGTCCTGGTCGGCCCAGTCGCGACGGGCGAAGCCGACGAGCGAGAAGCCCGGCGGGAGCAGACCGCGGTTGGCGAGGTCGTAGACGGCCGGCATCAGCTTCTTGCGGGACAGGTCGCCCGTGACACCGAAGATGACCAGACCGGAGGGGCCCGCGACACGGGGGAGACGGCGGTCGCGGGAGTCGTGGAGGGGGTTGACCCAGTCGGTGACAGTGGTCCCCTCGGAAAGCTCCTTGCTCATTCGCCGTCAACTCCCTTGCTCTTCAAAGAGGCGGTGACCGCCTCCAGCAGGTCCTGCCACGCCACCTCGAACTTCGCGACGCCCTCGTCCTCGAGCTGTCCCACCACCTCGTCGTACGAGATCCCGAGCCGCTCGACGGCCGCGAGGTCGGCGCGGGCCTGCGTGTAGCCGCCCGTCACCGTGTCGCCCTGGATGTCGCCGTGGTCGGCGGTGGCGTCGAGGGTGGCCTCCGGCATGGTGTTGACCGTACCCGGGGCGACCAGCTCGTCGACGTACAGCGTGTCCTTGTACGCCGGGTCCTTCACACCGGTCGAGGCCCACAGCGGACGCTGCTTGTTGGCCCCGGCGCCCGCGAGGGCGAGCCAGCGCTCACCCCCGAAGACCTCCTCGTACGCCTCGTAGGCGAGCCGTGCGTTGGCGAGCGCCGCCCTGCCCTTGAGCGTGAGGGCCTCGTCCGTGCCGAGCTTCGTCAGGCGCTTGTCGATCTCGGTGTCGACGCGGGAGACGAAGAAGGAGGCGACGGAGTGGATGGCGGACAGGTCGAGCCCGGCGGCCCTCGCCTTCTCCAGGCCGGCCAGGTAGGCGTCCATGACCTCGCGATAGCGCTCCAGCGAGAAGATCAGCGTCACATTGACGCTGATGCCCTGGCCGATGACCTCGGTGATGGCCGGGAGGCCGGCCCGGGTCGCCGGGATCTTGATCATCACGTTCGGGCGGTCGACCAGCCAGGCGAGTTGCTTGGCCTCGGCGATCGTCGCCGCGGTGTTGTGGGCGAGCCGCGGGTCGACCTCGATGGAGACCCGGCCGTCCCGCCCGTCCGTCGCCTCGTACACGGGCCGCAGGATGTCGGCGGCGGCGCGGACGTCGGCTGTCGTCATCATGCGCACGGCCTCGTCGACCGTCACGCCGCGCACGGCCAGGTCGGCCAGCTGCTCTTCGTATCCTTCTCCGGAGCCGATGGCGGCCTGGAAGATGGAAGGGTTGGTGGTGACGCCCACCACGTGCCTGGTCTCGACGAGTTCGGCGAGGTTGCCGGACGCGATCCGCTTGCGGGACAGATCGTCGAGCCAGATCGAGACGCCCTCGTCGGACAGGCGCTTCAGGGGCTCCGCGGCTGCGGTTGCTTCGGTCACTGTGATCATCTTCTTTCTGGCGATCGGATCAACCGCGGACGGCGGCGAGAGATTCCTTGGCGGCGGCGACGACGTTCTCGGACGTGAAGCCGAACTCGGCGAACAGGGTCTTGGCGTCGGCGGAGGCCCCGAAGTGCTCCAGGGAGACGATGCGGCCGTTGTCACCGACGTACCGGTACCAGGTGAGTCCGATGCCCGCCTCGACCGCCACGCGGGCCTTCACGGACGGCGGCAGGACCCGCTCGCGGTACTCGGCAGGCTGCTCCTCGAACCACTCCACGGACGGCATCGACACCACCCGGGTGCCCACGCCCTCGGCCTCCAGCCGCTCGCGCGCGGCGACGGCGAGCTGCACCTCGGAACCGGTGGCGATGAGGATGACGTCCGGCGTGGCGGTGGAGGACTCCTTGAGGATGTAACCGCCCTTCGCCGCCTCCGGGTTCGGGGCGTACGTGGGCACGCCCTGGCGGGTGAGCGCGAGACCGTGCGGGGCCGGGTCCGTGGAGTGCCGCTTGAGGATCTCGGCCCAGGCGATCGCGGTCTCGTTGGCGTCGGCAGGGCGGACAATGTTCAGGCCCGGGATCGCGCGCAGGGAGGCCAGGTGTTCGACGGGCTGGTGGGTGGGGCCGTCCTCGCCGAGGCCGACGGAGTCGTGGGTCCACACGTACGTCACCGGGAGCTGCATCAGGGCGGACATGCGGACCGCGTTGCGCATGTAGTCGGAGAACACCAGGAAGGTGCCGCCGTAGATACGGGTGTTGCCGTGCAGCGCGATGCCGTTCATCTCCGCGGCCATCGAGAACTCGCGGATACCGAAGTGGATCGTACGGCCGTACGGGTCCGCCTCCGGCAGCGGATTGCCCTTCGGCAGGAACGAGCTGTTCTTGTCGATGGTGGTGTTGTTCGAGCCGGCCAGGTCGGCGGAGCCGCCCCACAGCTCGGGGATGACCGCACCGAGCGCCTGCAGGACCTTGCCGGACGCGGCACGCGTGGCGACGGAGGCACCCTCCTCGAACACCGGCAGGGCGTCTTCCCAGCCCTCCGGCAGCTGACCGGCCACGACCCGGTCGAACAGCTTCGCGCGCTCCGGCTGGGCGGTGCGCCACTCGGCGATCCGCTTGTCCCAGGCGGCGTGCGCCTCGGCACCGCGGTCGAGGGCCTGGCGGGTGTGGGCCAGCACCTCGTCCGCGACCTCGAAGCTCTTCTCCGGATCGAAGCCCAGGACGCGCTTGGTCGCCGCGACCTCGTCCGCGCCGAGGGCCGAGCCGTGGGAGGCCTCGGTGTTCTGCGCGTTCGGGGCGGGCCAGGCGATGATCGTACGCATCGCGATGATCGAGGGGCGCTCGGTCTCGGCCTGCGCCGCCTTCAGCGCCGTGTACAGCGCGTGGACGTCGATGTCACGGCTCTCGGCGGGCTCGATGCGCTGCACGTGCCAGCCGTAGGCCTCGTACCGCTTCAGCACGTCCTCGGAGAAGGCCGTGGCGGTGTCGCCCTCGATGGAGATGTGGTTGTCGTCGTAGAGGAAGACGAGATTGCCGAGCTTCTGGTGGCCGGCGAGCGAGGAGGCCTCGGCGGAGACGCCCTCCTCCAGGTCGCCGTCGGAGACGATGGCCCAGATGGTGTGGTCGAAGGGGGAGGTGCCCTCGGGGGCGTCCGGGTCGAACAGGCCGCGCTCGTAGCGGGCCGCCATCGCCATGCCGACCGCGTTGGCGACGCCCTGGCCGAGCGGGCCCGTGGTGGTCTCGACGCCTGCCGTGTGACCGTACTCGGGGTGACCGGGTGTCTTCGAGCCGTGTGTACGGAAGGCCTTCAGGTCGTCCAGCTCCAGCTCGTACCCGGCGAGGAAGAGCTCGGTGTAGAGCGTCAGCGAGGTATGGCCGGGGGAGAGGACGAAGCGGTCACGGCCGGTCCACTCCGGGTCGGCGGGATCGTGCCGCATCACCTTTTGAAAGATCGTGTACGCGGCCGGGGCCAGGCTCATCGCGGTGCCCGGGTGGCCGTTGCCGACCTTCTGCACCGCGTCGGCGGCCAGAACGCGGGCCGTGTCGACGGCTCGCCGGTCGAGCTCGGTCCATTCGAATCCGTCTTGGCTCTGCGTACTCATCTTCAGGAAGTCCTCACTGCATGGGGAATCGCTGGCGGAACGCGTTCAAACCTAAAAGTCTGACTTTTGCCGGGGAAGGTCCCCCTGTGTCAGCCTTCGGTGAAAGTGGGACATCGGCAGTGGGACCGAGGCGGCGCGAGACGGACATGGCGGACAGAATCACGCAAGACGGCGACGGGATCAGGACGTATCCGTTCCCGGTCGACCTGAGTGTCGGCGGCGTCGGTATGCAGGTGGGTCCGATGGATGCGGGCCGTCTCTGGCGCGAGGACGGGCCGCTCGACCGGGTTCACCGCATCGACTTCCACGTGGTGATGCTCTTCAACGGCGGCCCTGTGACGCACATGGTGGACTTCGCCGAGTACCGCGTGACGGCCGGCGACCTGTTGTGGATCCGCCCCGGGCAGGTCCACCGCTTCTCCCGGACGAGCGAGTACCGCGGCACCGTGCTGGCCATGCAGCCCGGATTCCTCCCTCGGGCCACGGTGGAGGCCACCGGCCTGTACCGCTACGACCTGCCGCCCCTGCTGCACCCGGACCCGGACCAGCGCGCCGGCCTTCAGGCCGCGCTCGCCCAGCTGCAACGCGAGTACGAGGACACCACCACGCTGCCGCCGACCCTGCACACGGCTGTGCTGCGCCACTCCCTGACCGCGTTCCTGCTGCGCCTCGCGCATCTCGCGGCGAGCTCGGCCGAGGCGGCCCGCGGCCAGGCGGACACCACCTTCACCCGGTTCCGGGACGCGGTCGAGAAGGGCTTCGCCACCAACCACAGTGTCAGCGCGTACGCCGACGCCCTCGGTTACTCCCGCCGTACCCTGGTCCGCGCCGTCCGCGCCGCCACCGGGCAGACGCCCAAGGGCTTCATAGACAAGCGCGTGATCCTGGAGGCCAAACGTCTGCTCGCCCACACGGACCTGCCGATCGGCCGCGTCGGCGCCGCGGTCGGCTTCCCCGACTCGGCGAACTTCTCCAAGTTCTTCCATCAGCACACGGACACGACACCGGCGGCGTTCCGGGCGGAGCTGAGATGACAGGAAAGGGGGTGGGCCCTCGGCCCACCCCCTCGATGCCGGTCCGTCAGTGACCGAAGTCGAACCAGTTCACATTCACGAAGTCGTTCGGCTGGCCGCTGGTGAAGGTCAGATAGACGTCGTGCGTCCCGGTGACGGAGGTGATGTTCGCCGGGACCGTCGTCCAGCTCTGCCAGCCGCCCGTGTTGGCCACCGCGAAGGAGCCGATCGGCGCGTTGCTCCGGCTGTCGAGGCGCACCTCGACCAGTCCGCTCACCCCGCTCGCCGCACCGCTCGCGACCCGGCCGTAGAACTGCCTGGCCGCCGTGGAGCCGAAGTCGACGCCCTTGTAGAGGGCCCAGTCGCCATTGGCCAGGTAGCCGATGTCCTGGCCGCCGCCGGTGTCCGTGGTGGCCTCGGTGGCCACGCCGGACTGGCTGTCGTACGACTCGGCCTGGATCGCGCTGTACGCGTCCCGGTTGCCGGACGGCGGAGGCGTGGTACCGCTCCCACTGCCCGAGGACTGGAGCACCTGTACGTAGTCGACCACCATCGGGTGGCCGGACTCCGTGCTGCTGGTCGGGCCGCCGCCGAACGCTGCCGGGAAGGCGCCGCCCATGGCCACGTTCAGGATGACGAAGAAGCCGTGGTTGGTGGCGTTGGCCCAGGTCGTCGCGTCGACCTGGTTCGCCGTGACCGTCTGGTAGTTGACGCCGTCGACGTAGAAGCGGATCGCCTCGGGGCTCACCGAGCGGTCCCACTCCATGGTGTAGGTGTGGAAGCCGGACTGGCAGGTCGTGTTGGGGCAGGCGGTGGAGTTGCCGATGCCGGTGGTCTCGTTGCACGGGCCGCCCGGGTTGGTGCCGCAGTGCATCGTGGCCCACACCTTGTTCATTCCCTGGACGTTCTCCATGATGTCCAGCTCGCCGACACCCGGCCAGTTCTGGTAGTTGCCGCGGTAGGGCGCGCCCAGCATCCAGAACGCGGGCCAGTAGCCCTCGGCGGCGGTGCCGGTGACATTCGGCATCTGGAGGCGGGCCTCGACGCGCAGTTTGCCGCCCGCCGGGGGCTGGAAGTCGGTGCGGGTGGTCTCGATCCGGCCCGAGGTCCAGTTGCCGGAGGCATCGCGGCGCGGGGTGATGAGGAGGTTGCCGTTGCCGTCCAGCGAGACGTTGTTCGTGCCGGCCGTCATCGTCTCGACCTCGCCGGTGCCCCAGTTGGCGGGGCCGCCCGGATACGAAGTCCCGGTGTCGTACTGCCAGTTGGCCGTGTTGACGCCGGACCCCGCGGCGCCGTCGAAGTCGTCGAGGAAGACCTGGGTCCAGCCGGAGGGGGGTGCGGGGGCGGAGGCGTTCGCGGGGAGGGTGGCGGCCGTGGCGACCGCGGTCGCCAGGCCGAGCGTGGCGAGAACGGCGACGAGGGCGCGTCGCCGTCTGGGTATACCGGAGGTTTCACTCATGGGGCGTGCCTCTCGGGTACGGAGTATGTGCGCGGGCGCCTTTGAGAGCGCTCTCAAAGTGGGCCCAATGTGCTCTCCGTCACGGAGGCCGTCAAGACTTAAAGCAAGGAAAGTCCTTTCGTGGCAGGGAAGTTCATGCAGTGAACGGTGCAAACGTGCTAAAGCGCGCTTCCCGCCTTCCAGTCCGCCCACGACAGGTTCCAGCCGTTGAGGCCGTTGGCCGGGTCGACCGTCCGCTCACCCGAGTTCCTGACGATGACCACGTCACCGACCATCGAGCTCTCGTAGAACTTGTAGCCCGCCACCGAGCTGTCGCTCGCGCCCTTCGCGTCGTGCAGACCGACACAGCCATGGCTGGTGTTGCTGTGGCCGAACACCGAGGTCGAGGCCCAGTAGTTGCCGTGCACGAAGGTGCCGGACGTGGTCAGCCGCTGGGCGTGCGGCACATCCGGGATGTCGTACTCGTCGCCGAGGCCGACCGTCGAGGACTCCATCCGCGTCTGCTTGAACCGCTCGCTGATCACCATGATCCCGGACCAGGTGGTGTGGGACGAGTCGCCGCCGGTGACCGGGTAGGTGGCGTACGCCGTGCCGTCGCGCTTCACCGTCATCGTCCTGGCCGCCAGGTCCACCGTGCTGATCTGCTCGCGGCCGATATGGAAGGTGACGTCCTTGGACTGGGTGCCGTAGACGCCGTCCGCGCCCTCGACGTCCTTCAGCCGCAGACTCAGGGTGATCTTCGTGCCGGGCTTCCAGTACGTCTCGGGCCGGAAGTCGCGCCGGGTGTCGCCGAACCAGTGACCGACCACCTCGACCGCCGGATCGGCCGTCACCGTGATCGCCTTCTGAACGGCGGCGCGGTCCTTCACGGCGTGCGTGAAGTTGATCGACACCGGCATGCCGACACCGGAGGTCGAGTTCGCCTCGGGGGTGAAGCAGCCGACGAAGGTCGCGCCCGGAGACCCGGTGGTGAAGGTCGTCACCGTCGCCCCGGCGGCGCCCTCGGGCTGGGCCGTCACGATGTACTTCGTGCCCGAGTACGGGTTCTTCGCCGAGGTCCACCTGGTCCTGGTTTCGTTGAGGGATCCCGGCAGGGTCGAGCCGTCGTCTCCGGTGACCTTGACGGACGCGAGCGTGCCGTCGGTCACGGTGACCTCGACGGGACCGGTGAAAGCGGCCTTCCTGGTGCCGTCGGCGGGCGTGACCGAGACGACCGGCTTCTTGGCGGCGGCCTTCGCGGACGCGGTCGCCCCCGGGGAGGTGCCCTCGGAGGCGCCCGCCGACCCGCTGCAGCCGGTCAGGACGGCGGCCGGTGCGACACCGAGAAGAGCGAGCATCCCGCGCCGGGACCACCTCTCCCGTCGCTGCACGGACCGGTTCGATATGTGCGAGACGCCCACGGCACGCCTTCCTGAAGTTGTCGATCTGTGCGTGGCATCCTGCGTCCGGTGCATGGGTTGAACCTTTGAATCCGAGGGGCCCTGCCTGAGATTCCCGTGAAGACACGCTGAGAGTCGGCCTGAAACCAGGGTTGTTCCGGTGCCGGTCATGGTGAGAGTGGGAACGGGCATCCGCCGGGCTGCCCCGGACCCGACCATCGACGGAGGCACACGTGATTCCAGCCCGCGGGCGGTATGCCCTGGCCATCGTCGGAGCGGGCGCGGCCGGCGCGCTGACCGCGATCCAGCTGTGCGAGACGGCCGCGCGGCGGCGTACGCCCCTCGAACTCGTCCTGGTCGACCCGGCGCCGGAGGCCGGACGCGGTACCGCGTACGCCACCCCCGATCCCCGGCATCGGCTCAACGTGCCCGCGGGCGGCATGAGTTGCTATCCCGACGACCCCGGTCACTTCACCCGCTGGCTGTGCCGCCACGGCGAACCCAATGTCACCGCCGCGGACTTCGTCACCCGGTACCGCTTCGGCGCCTACCTTGCGGACACCCTCGGCCAGGCGATCGTCCGCGCCCATGGGGTGGCGCGGGTGCGGCGGGTGCGGGCGCGCGCGGAAGGCTGCGCGGACACCGCCGACGGGCGGCTGGAACTCCGGCTCACGGACGGCGAACTCCTGACGGCGGACGGCGCGGTGCTCGCCACCGGGCCCGCCGCCGGGAACGCCGCCTGGGCCCCGCCCGGCCTGCGCTCGTCACCGCGGTTCGTCGCCGCGCCCTGGGCGCCGGCTGCACTGGACGGACCCCTCGCCGACACTGCCGATGTGCTGCTGGTCGGCACCGGCCTGACGGCCGTCGACCTGGCCCTGACCCTCGACCGCCCGGGCCGCACGATGCACGCCGTGTCCCGGGGCGGTCTGCTCCCGCAACCGCACGCGCTGACCCCGGCCGGCGAGATGCCCGCGCCGGAGGGGCTCTACGGGGCGTCCCTGGACGGGCTGCGGCGGGCTGTGTACCGCCATGCCGGCCGGGCGCTACGGCTCCACGGCGACTGGCGTCCCGCCCTGGACAGTCTGCGGCCGCACACGGCACACCTGTGGCGGAACCTGACGCTGCAGGAGCGGGAGGAGTTCCTTGAGCGGGACGGGGCCCTGTGGAACACGCACCGGCATCGCATGGCGCCCGCCACGGCTGAGGCGCTGGCACGGTTGCGGGCGGCGCGGCGGCTGCGCGTGTACTCCGGCGGCGTCGCCGCCGCCCACGCCGAGCGGGACGGCACGATGACCGTCACTCTCGCCGACGGCCGTACCCTGCACGCGGGTTGGGTCATCGACTGCACGGGCCCCGGCCGTCACCTCGACGACCCGCTGTGGCGTTCGCTCGTCGACGCCGGCGCGGCCGTCCCCGGCCCCCTCGGCATGGGCGTCGCGACCCGCGACGGCCGGCTTCTCGACGACCTTGGCCGGACCGTCCGTCCGCTGTTCACGCTCGGCGCTCCGCGTCGCGGCGAGCTCTGGGAGACCACCGCCATCCCCGAGATCCGGGTGCAGGCCGCCGCACTGGCACAGGAGTTGCTCGCACCTCTCGCCCCGCCCGAGCGCCGCGTCCGTCGACGTCCCCTCGACGGGCACGGTCTCGCCCTGACCACGCATGCCGCTGCGGCCACCGCCTACCGCACCGGACTCGATCGCGTCCTCAAGGTCAGGTCCGGGGCCGATGACGCCTTCCGGCGGGCGGTCGCGCTCGACCCCGGCTTCGCGCTCGGGCATGCGGCGCTCGCGCTGCTCGGCCACGAGTGCGGCGTCGACGTCGACGTACCCCGGGCCCTCGCCGAGGCGCAACGCTGCGCGCGCGAGCGGGCAGACGACCGTGAGCGCTCCTTTGTGGACGTCGTCACCCGCCGTGTCCACGGCACCGACGGGGACGGCGCCGCGTTGCTCGGCCACCTCGACGCGTACCCCGGCGACGCGCTCGCCCTGGCCGCCGCCGTGCCCACCATCGCCTTCTCCGGCGTGAGCGACCTCGACGACGACTACGCGCTGCCGCTGGTGGAGCGCACGTCACCCGCGTACGACGGCCACTGGTTCCACACCTCCCTGCTCGCCTTCCTGCGCCAGGGGCAGGGCCGCTATCACGAGGCGGGCGAACTCGCCCACCGCGCCCTGGCCACCGAGCCCGGCTCCGGACACGCGGTGCACGCGCTCGCCCACGTCCACTACGAGTGCGGCGCCCACGAGGCGGGCCGCGACTGGCTCGACGCGTGGGTGTCGGGGCAGGGGCGCGGCGCTGTCCACCGGGCGCACTTCTCCTGGCACATCGCACTGCACGAACTGGCGCTGGACGACCCGGCCGCCGTCCGCAGGCGCTGGTTCGCGCAACTGGCACCGGGACGCGTGTCCGGGGTACGGGCGCTCGTCGACTCGGGGTCGCTGCTGTGGCGGGCGCGGCTGAGCGACAACTGGCCCGGCGAGGTTCCGGCGGCCGATGTGCTCGACTCGGTGGCCCGTGAGGTCGTGGAGCGGCCGGCGACCGCGTTCACCGCGATGCACGCGGCCGTCGCCCTCACCGCCGCGGGCGACGTGGCGGCCCTGCGCCGGCTGCGCGACCATGCCGCGGGCGCCGACTCCGTGCAGCGCGAGGTGATCGTCCCCCTGTGCGAGGCGTTCGCCGCGCTCGTCGAGGAACGTTTCCACGAGGCGGCCCGCGGTCTCGATGCGCTCCTGCCGGTCCTGCGCAAGGTCGGCGGGAGCGCGGCCCAGCGCGAGGTGGTCGAGGAGACCCTGCTGTACGCACTGGTCGCCGCGGGCCGTTGCGAGGCGGCACGCCGACTGCTGGACGCCCGACTCGACCGCAAAGCGGCCCCCAGGGACCGGCGGTTGATGGCCGCGCTGTGCGGCTGACCGACGCCCGTCCCGGTCGAGGTCCTGGACGAGCCCGTGGAGAACGAGGGCTGCTACGCGTTCCGCATCCGCCCCATGGCCCGTTCCGTCACCCGGCGTGCGGCGGGAGCGGGGCGGGCTGCCTCGCCAAGACACCCGCGCCCGGCCCCCCTCAGCGTGACTCCGGCTGCCATCCCAGTGCCCGCGAGATGCCTCGCGCCGCCAGGCGAACCGCGGGTATCAACGTGGGGACTTCGGCGCCGACCTGAGGCACGACGACCGACACCGCCGCCGCCACCGCACCGTCCCGGCCGCGGACCGGAGCCGCCACCGACATTGCGTCGTCGGTGATCTGACGGCTGCTCACCGCCGCGCCGGAGCGCCGTACTTCGGCCAGTTCGCGACGCAGCCGCACCGGATCCGTGATCGTGTACGGGGTGAACGCGGCCAGCGGTCCGTCGCAGTACTCCTCCTGGAAGGCCTGGTCGCCGTGGGCGAGCAGCGCGAGTCCCACTCCGGTGGCGTGCAGCGGCCAGCGTGCGCCGACCCGGATGTGCACACCCACGGCCGAGCGCCCGGAGATCCACTCGATGTACACGACCTCGTTGCCGTCGCGCACCGCCAGTTGCACGTTCTCGTGCGTGGCCTCGTACAGGTCCTCCAGATACGGCAGAGCGACCTGTCGCAGTGCGAGCCCGCGCGGGGCGAGTGCCGCGACCTCCCACAGCCGCAGGCCCACGTGATAGACGCCGTCCGCGTCCCGTTCCAGCGCGCCCCAATCCGTCAGGGCGCCCACGAGGCGGTGCGTGGTGGTGAGCGAGAGCCCGGCCCGGCGGCTGATGTCGGTCAGGCAGAGCGCCGGGTGCGCGTGGTCGAAGGCGGCGAGCACGGCGAGCAGCCGGTCGGTCGCGGAGCGCCGGTACGGCTGCGGTCCTTCGGCGGGGCGCTGCCGTGCCGGAGGTACGGCGTCGGATTTCGGCACGGCGTCACCCGAGACCGGTCTCGGCGACTCTCTGCAGCAGCCCGTGCAGGATCTCCCGCTCGGCGGGGTCGAGGGGCCGGAGCAGTTCGTTGGTGACCCGCAACCCGGCCTCGTCCGTGTCGCGCAGGAACGCCCGGCCGGCCCCGGTCAGCACGACGATGCGGCTGCGCCGGTCGTCGGGGGAGGGGCGGCGCTCGGCGAAGCCGAGCCTCTCCAGGTCGTCGACCAGCCCGACGATCGCGCTCGGGTCGTAGCCGAGGGATGTGCTCAGTTCGCGCTGGAGGGCCCCCTCGGAGGTGGCGAGGAAGCGCAGCAGTGCGTAGTGGCGCAGCCGCAGGCCCGACTCCTGGAGGAAGGTGTTGAACAACTGCCCGGAGCGCAGCCCGAGCCGGTACAGCAGATAGCCGGTGTCCGAGTGCAGCCCGCGCATCCACGGTTCCTGGGCGTCGATGGGGGCAGAGCCTACGGCAGTTTCTGCGGCGTGCTGCTGGCCGGTGATGACGGGCTCCCTGGGCCTGGCCCCCGGACGGAGGCGTACGTACATGTTCACCCACAGCATGCCGCACCGGTCGGTCGACAACAACTATTGACGACAACAATGATTGTCCTTAGCTTCGATCTCGTAGCCGTCCGCCGCTGGAGGCCGTAGTGCACTCCAACGGCCGACCCGTCTGGAGGGACCCGCTCGTGCCCAGCATCGATCTCACCGGCAAGGTCGCCGTCGTCACCGGTAGCGGCCGTGGCCTCGGCCTGGCCTACGCCCATGCCCTGGCCGCCCACGGCGCCTCCGTGGTCGTGAACGACGTCGACGAGGCCGTGGCCGAGCAGGCCGTGAAGTCCATCACCGAGGCGGGCGGGAAGGCCGTCGCCGAGGTCGTCCCGGTCGGTACCACCGAGGCCGCCGACCGGCTGGTCGCCCGCGCGGTCGAGGAGTTCGGCCGGCTCGACGTCCTCGTCACCAACGCCGGCATCCTGCGCGACAAGGTGCTGTGGAAGATGACCGACGACGACTTCGACGCGGTGATCACCACCCACCTCAAGGGCACCTTCACCTGCGCCCGCGCCGCCGCCGTGCGGATGCGCGACCAGGGCGAGGGCGGCACCCTGATCCTGGTCGGCTCCCCGGCGGGACAGCGCGGCAACTTCGGTCAGACGAACTACGCCGCCGCCAAGGCGGGCATCACCGCCATGGCCCGCACCTGGTCGATGGAACTGGCCCGCGCGAACATCACCGTCAACGCGATCGTGCCGGTCGCCGCCACCGCCATGACCGAGACCATCCCGGCCTTCGCCCCCTACGTCGAGGCCATGAAGAACGGCGACCCGCTGCCCGGCTTCCTCCGCAAGGGCGAGGGCTTCGGCGCCCCCGAGGACTGCGCGGCCCTGATCCCGTTCCTCGCCTCCGACGCCGCCCGGGAAGTCACCGGCCAGGCCATCGGCATCGGCGGCGACAAGGTGGCACTCTGGTCGCATCCGCAGGAGATCAGGGCGGCGTACGCGAACGGAGGCTGGAGCCCGGAGGCCCTCGCCGACGTCTGGGCCACCTCGGTCGGTGCGGAGCCGCAGACCGTCGGCATTCCCGCGCCGAAGTTCCCGGAGGCGTGATGGACCTGAACGAACTCGTCGCGATCGACGTCCACACGCATGCGGAGATCTCCTCCAAGGGCAAGTCCTCGCTGGACGACGACCTGCACGACGCCTCCAGCGCGTACTTCAAGGTCGAGGGCAAGCGGAAGCCGACCCTTCAGGAAACGGCCGCGTACTACCGGGAGCGGAAGATGGCCGCCGTGATCTTCACGGTCGACGCCGAGTCCGCCACCGGCACCGAGCCCGTCCCCAACGAGGAGGTCGCCGAGGCCGCCGCCGCGAACCCGGACGTGCTGATCCCCTTCGCCTCCATCGACCCCTTCCGCGGCAAGGCCGGGGTGAGGCAGGCCCGCCGTCTGGTCGAGGAGTACGGGGTGAAGGGCTTCAAGTTCCACCCCAGCATCCAGGGCTTCTTCCCCAACGACCGCTCGGTGGCCTACGACCTCTACGAGGTGATCGAGGAGACGGGGACCATCGCCCTGTTCCACACCGGCCAGACCGGCATCGGCGCCGGTGTGCCCGGCGGGGGCGGGATCAGGCTCAAGTACTCCAACCCGCTCCATGTGGACGACGTCGCCGCCGACTTCCCCCACCTGAAGATCATCCTGGCTCACCCGTCCTTCCCCTGGCAGGACGAGGCGCTCGCGGTGGCCACGCACAAGCCCGGCGTGCACATCGATCTGTCCGGCTGGTCGCCGAAGTACTTCCCGCCTCAGCTCGTGCAGTACGCGAACACGCTGCTGAAGGACAAGGTGCTCTTCGGCTCCGACTACCCGGTGCTGACGCCGGACCGCTGGCTGGCGGACTTCGCGAAGCTGTCCATCAAGGACGAGGTCAGGCCGAAGATCCTCAAGGAGAACGCCGCCCGTCTGCTCGGGCTGACGAAACCGTAAGGGGCACCCCCATGTGCAATGACGGACAGGGGCAGACAGATGCGCAATGAGGGACTGGGGTCGTGGCCCGCACGCCGGGCCCGCAAGACCCCGCACCGCACCGCCCTGATCCACGGGGACACCACGGTCACCTACGCGGACCTGTACGAGCGCACCACGCGGCTCGCCCATGCGCTGCGCGCCCGTGGCGTGCGCCGCGGCGACCGGATCGCCTACCTCGGCCCCAACCATCCGGCGTACCTGGAGACGCTCTTCGCGGCGGGCACCCTGGGCGCGGTCTTCGTACCGCTCAACATCCGCCTCGCCGGACCCGAGATCGCCTACCAGCTCGCCGACTCGGGAGCCAAGGCCCTCGTCTACGCGCCTTCGCTCGCCGGCCTCGTCGCCGGACTGCCGGGCAGCACCGATGTGCGGACGTACGTCCAAGTGGGCGCCGATTACGAGGAGCTGCTCGCCGACGCGAGCGACGAGCGGATCGACCAGCCCGTCGCCCTCGACGACACCTGCATCATCATGTACACCTCGGGGACCACGGGCCGGCCCAAGGGCGCCATGCTCACACACGGCAACCTGGTCTGGAACGCGGTCAACGTGCTCGTCGACCACGACCTGATCGCCGACGAACGCGCCCTGGTCTCCGCACCGTTGTTCCACACCGCCGGGCTGAACATGCTCACCCTGCCGGTCCTCCTCAAGGGCGGCACCTGCGTCCTGGTCGAAGCCTTCGACCCGAACGCCACCTTCGACCTGATCGAACGCCACCGGATCACCTTCATGTTCGGCGTTCCCACCATGTTCGACCAGGTGGCCCGGCATCCGCGCTGGGCGGGCGCGGACCTGTCCAGCCTGCGCATCCTCACCTGCGGCGGCTCACCGGTGCCCACCCCGCTCATCGCCGCGTACCAGGAGCGCGGGCTCACCTTCCTCCAGGGCTACGGCATGACTGAGGCCGCGCCCGGCACGCTCTTCCTGGACGCCGAGCACGCGGTGAGCAAGGCGGGTTCGGCCGGGGTGCCGCACTTCTTCAGCGACGTACGCGTCGTACGGCCCGACCTCACCCCGGTCGACATCGGCGAGACCGGCGAGGTCGTCGTCAGCGGGCCACACGTCATGCCCGGCTACTGGGGGCTGCCCGAGGAGACCGCGGCCGTGTTCGCGGACGGCTGGTTCCGCAGCGGGGACGCGGCCCGTATCGACGAGGACGGGTACGTCCATATCGTCGACCGCATCAAGGACATGATCATCTCGGGTGGCGAGAACATCTACCCCGCCGAGGTCGAGGACCAGCTCCTCGCCCACCCCGACATCGTCGAAGTCGCGGTCATCGGCGTGCCGGACGACAAGTGGGGCGAGGTGCCGCGCGCGGTCGTCGTCCCCCGCGAGGGCGCCACGCTCGACCCCGACGAGGTCATCGCATCGCTCGCCGGGCGACTCGCCAAGTACAAGATCCCCAAGTCGGTGGTGATCGCGGACGAACTCCCGCGCACCGCCTCCGGAAAGCTCCTCAAGGCCCGTGTCCGCTCCCGGTACGGCACCGACTCGTAACTTCGCCACGTAAGGAACGTCAATGAGCATCACCGTCAACGGCCTCGACGAACTCAAGAAGCTGGCCGGCAGCGACCTCGGCACCAGTGAGTGGATCGAGGTCACCCAGGAGCGGGTCAACACCTTCGCCGACGCCACGGGCGACCACCAGTGGATCCATGTCGACCCGGAGAAGGCCGCCGAGGGGCCGTTCGGCGCGCCCATCGCGCACGGCTACCTGACCCTCTCCCTCTTCATCCCGCTCTTCACCGAGCTCCTGGAGGTCGAGGGTGTGTCGACGAAGGTCAACTACGGCCTGAACAAGGTGCGTTTCCCGGCGCCCGTGAAGGTCGGTTCCCGCATCCGGCTGGTGGCGAAGCTCGCCTCGGTCGAGGACGTGCCCGGCGGGGTTCAGATCGCCGTCGACGGCACCATAGAGATCGACGGCGGCGGGAAGCCCGCCGCCGTCCTGCAGAGCCTGTCGCGCTTCTACGCCTGACAGGCCTGCCTCCCGCGGTCCTTAATGCTGTCGGTACGAGTAGACGGTGGTCGCGAGCACGCACACGCCCGGTTGGACGACCTCGGCGCGGAGCGTGCCGCGCGCCGCGTCGTAGTCCACGCCCTCCGCCTCGAACGTCCCGCTGCACACACTGCGCTGTGGCAGCGCGAACAGGCTCGTCACCCGCCCCGTGATCGGCCGACCGTCCAGCTTGCGCGGCAGGTCCACCTGGAGCAGCGGCCGGTCTTCCGGGAACAGCGTGCGCGAGCCGTCGTCCGAGGCGCACACCAGCCGGGTGTCATTCACGAAATCGCAGCCCTGGATGTCGCGTACGGGCTTGTCGAGAGTGATCTGCGGAGCCTGAGGAAGTGCACCGCCCTGGCGCGGGGTGGACGGGTTGAGCAGGGGAGCGGGGAAGACCTGGAGCCTGTTCTGGTCGCCCCACTCGCCCGACACCAGCCACTGCCCGTCGGGCGAGACGGCGGCGAAGGAGTTGTTGAGCTTCTCGCCGGGGTCGAGCTGATGGACGTACTCATAACGCTTCCCGGCCGGGGTGGTCACCGCGAACATCTTCGAGGTCGCGGTGTCCGGGCCCTGGTAGGCGTCGAACACATACCCCTGAGCGATGTCCGGGTCGCCGATGTGGTTCCAGCCCTTCAGACGCAGGTCCAGCGGGATGGAGGCCAGGCCCCGGTGCAGCAGCGAGCCGTCGGCGCGGCTGGCCAGCCCCTGCCCGCCGCCGAGCGAGTCGACGTAGGCCGTGCCCGTCTCGGTCCAGGACGGCCCGGCGGCCACCGACGAGGTGGCCGCACCGAGCGTGAAGGCAGCCGATAAGGCGGCCAGGGCGATTGGTTGACGTCTCATCAGGTCCTAGGCTCCTGCCACGTCGACGAAGATGGGGTTGGCATAGAACCATGTATCGGCCCACGGGTCACCATTGCCGGGCACGTGCGGAACAGGGCCGTGCGGGTCGACGGACGCGCCGAGGTAACCGGCACCGTGGCGATTGCCGTCGCTGCCGCGCAGCCGGACGTAGAAGGACTCATCGCCTGTGGTCAGCGGGATGCGCAGGGTGTACGTGCCCTTCCGGCCCGTCACGTCGTCCGTGTGCACGACCCTGGTGTCGGGCGCCTGCCACGCGTCCCGGTCGGCCACGGGGCCGCGCACCGCGCCACGGATGACGTCCACGTGCGCCAACGCGGGCAGGATCCCCTGGGGGTTGGGCCGTGAGGCGGTCGTCACGGTCACGTACAGGGAGAGCTTCTCACCCTTGCGGGCCCGGAGTCGGCCGCCGAGCGTGACCCCGCGCCCCGAGTCGCAGTCCCGCTTCAGCCGCACATCGAGCCCGTCGAGCAGATGCCCGTGGTCGAGCCAGACCCGGCCCGCGCGCAGGCCCGCCATCACCGCGCGGTAGCCGTAGCGCGTCACGCCGACGTGGGTGCGGCTGAACTCGCCGGGCCAGAAGTCGCTGCCCGGCTGCGGGGTGGTGGTGTTGACCGGGTCGGGCAGCTTGCCGGTGTTGTCGAAGTTCTGCCCCGGCAGCCAGTCGCCGTTCTTCCAGGTGTCGAACACCACGCGGTGGACGTCCGAGTTGGTGGTGACGGAGAACAGCTTGCCCTCGGCGAGCATCGAGTCCCACAGACCGCCGACCGTCGCGGTCGCCCAGTCGAACCCGCCGTAGGTGAGGTAGGCGTCCGCCGGGTACCCGGCGAAGGAGTTGGCGGACGGCTTGTTCTCGTACTCGCCGCGGATCGAGGTCGAGCCGCGCCCGCCGGGGATGGCAGCGCCCTGGGCACCTGGCGCGCCCTCCATGCCGATCATGATCTCGGGCGCCGCGTCCCGCCAGTTGCGCATCTCGTGCGGGGAGTCGATGCCGAGGCGCAGAGGGTGGTTGGCGAGGACGAGCACGTCCTCGACATAGCCGGTGCGGCGCTGCTCGGCCAGCCACTGGATGGCCTTGACGGCGTGCGCCTCGTTGCGGGCCGTGTTCGCGTTGCCGGGGGCGCCGTCCGTGTAGCCCAGCAGCTTGCCGTCGTAGGCGAGTTCGAACTGCGTGAGCAGGTCGACCTCGTTCGGGCCGGGTGCCGCGAAGATCGTGCAGTGCTCGGCGGCCGGGATGTACCACTCCAGGCCCTGGAAGATCAGCTGGCGCGGGTTCTCCGCGCGTGCCTTGAGGATCTCCTGGTGCTCCATCTCGGCGCCGTAGCGGGCGTGCCCGAAGTTGGAGTGCTCGTTGAACACCATCCAGTCCAGGCCGTACTTGGCGGCCGCGGTGGCGATCTGGGAGAACGTGTACTTGGCGTCGTGGCTGTAGACGGAGTGGACGTGGTGGTCGCCGACGAGGTACGCGAGGCGCGGGTCGTCGCCGCCGAACCGTCTGTCGTCCGCCACCGCCGGTGTGGCGAGCGAACCCGCGGCGAAGGCGGCGCCGAACAGGCCCGCGCTGCGCAGAAGTCCACGCCGGGAGAGACCCTGTGCGTCGAGCGCGGCGGGGGAAACGGACGGATCGGCCCAGGCGGGCAGCTGCTGCTCGGTCATGGTGATCCTCGAAGAAGGTCAGTGGTTCATGAAGGAGGTGACGGGCAGCGCGCGTTCGACGATGCGGACGTCGCCGAGCCGGCCGTGCAGGATCTGGTCGATCTTCCCGGCGTACTCGTAGCCTCCGAGCAGCCACGGCAGCCCGACCGAGGTGAGCCCGATCGCGGCGGCCTTCGGGTTGCGGACGACCGGGCAGCCCTCCACGTAGAGCGTGGTGTGCGTGCCGTCGTTGACGACCGCGAGGTGCCACCAGGTCTCCAGCGGCGTCTCCTGGCCCCAGTTGGTGGCGATGCCCTCCTGGTTCAGGGGGCGCACGGCCCACTGCGGCTCGCGGTCGTTCGACAGCGACAGCGTGGCCAGCGGCTCGTCGGGGTCGTCGGCGGTCTTGCCCGCGGAGCCGCCCGTACCCGTACGGCTGACGATGCCCGACCAGGCGTGGTGGGACGGGTCCCAGTCGGCGGGAAGACGGTAGAAGGCCTCAATGGTGTAACCGGCCTTGAAGGTGGCCGCGTTGAGGGGAGAGCCGTCCACCGTGCGCAGGTACGCGCCCTTCAGCGGGGACTTGAAGCCCTGGAACTCCAGGCTGCCATGGCCCGGCTGGTCCGGGTGGTGGTCGGAGGACCAGTTCAGCGCGCCGCCGCCGACCGTGACCAGGGTCAGATCGTTGCCGCGCCCGGACAGATCGCGGACGGTACCGGTCACGGCCGCGCCGTCGGTCTGCCCGTCGAAGCGCCAGTAGGCCACCGTGCCGGGAATCACCATCTTCGACGCCGGTCGCGCCGGGCGCGCGGGAACGGGGGCGAAGCCGGAGAAGCGCTTCTCGAAGTCGATGCCGACCGAGAACCGGTCCGCGTCACCGCTCAGCTCGATCTCCTGCCGCTCCAGCTCGTTGAGCCCCTTCGCGGCCCGGCCGAGGATCCAGGGGGAGACCGTCTCCACGTCGATGACGTTCCGGTCCAGGTCGAAGCGGTACAGACGGATCATCGCCGCGCCGCCGAAATAGCGGTTCTGGTAGTTCGTCAGATGCAGATGGACATCGTTGCCCGCTGCGTTCTTGCGGGTTGCACGGCCCGCCGGCCAGTAGTGCCCGTTGAGGGTGAGGAAGATCTGGTCGTGGTCCTTGACCAGTTGGTCCCACAGCTGCTGCCCGTAGGAGGACAGGGAGTCGTCCTCGACGACCAGTTCGTGCGTGGTGAGGATGACCGGTGTCCTCGGGTGCTGCGCGAGGACGTCCTTCGCCCAGGCGTAACCCTGCGCCGACAGCCGCCAGTCCAGCGCCAGTACCATCCACTCCCGCCCGGCGGCCCGGAAGAGGTGGAAGGTGTTGTAGCCGTCCGGGGAGGCGCCGCCGAAGGAGGGCTTGTCCTGGAAGCGCTGCGGACCGAACGTGTCCAGGTAGGGCGTCGAGCCGCGCTGGTCGGTGGTCGAGGACCGCACGTCGTGGTTGCCCGCGAGGACGCTGTAGCCGACACCCCGCCGGTCGAGCAGCTCGAACGCCTCGCCGATCGCGGCGAATTCGTCGTTGGCGCCGTTCTGCGTGAGGTCGCCGAGGTGGGACAGGAAGACGATGTTCTCGTCCTTGCCGTGTTCCAGGAGGTAGCGCAGCGAGGCCTCGAACGGAGCGGCGTAGATGCTCGGTCCGTCGAACAGATACTGGGTGTCGGGCATCACGGCGAACGTGAAACGGCGGCTGTCCGCGTCCGGCCGCCACCCGGCGGCCGACGCCGGGGCCGCCTCGGCGACGGCAGGCAGGGCGACCCCGGCCGTGGCGGCGGCGCCGAGCAGTGCGGTGGCTCTGAGGAAACTGCGTCGTCCGGCACCGGCCTGCGCGGCCTCGCCCTGGATGTGGTCATGCGAAGTACACATGGGTGCTCCGTAAGAGGTGACAGGGAAGAGGAAGCGTGGGGGGTTTCAGAGAACGCGCAGGGTCCAGCTCCAGCGATGGACGCCCGGTGCGATGCGATAGGAGGGGGAGGTGTCGGGGCCGCACGAGGCCGTGCCGAGCCCCCGGTGCGCCGCGTCGATGTGCACCACGCACCCCGAGCGCGGCACGAGCTCGTCGTGGTGCGAAGCGGCGGTCAGATCCTCGGCGCGGTGACGGGTGACGGACACCTGGCGCGGCTGGTCGAGCGTGACCGCGAGGCCCGTGGCGTCCGGCGCCGACAGCGTGAAACGGCGGACGCCGTGCCGGCCGCCGCTTTCCTGGGGACGTAGATAGGGGGTGAACAGTTCGTCCACGGGAACGGAGTGGTGGCCCACGGGCGCACCCGCGCTCCGGTCGGGATACGACTCCCAGGGCCCCTGCCCGAACCAGTCCAGCAGATCCAGGCCCGCCACCGTCTCGAAGACCGAACCGACCCGTGCCACGTCGTCGAACTGGTCCGGAAGCTCGGCCTGTTCATCGATCCGGACCCCGCCCTCGACCGGCGTGAACACCTGCCGGTGGCGGACGACACCGACCGTGCCGGCGTACTCGGCGATCACGGACACCCGTGCACCGTCCCGGCGCACGGAGACGACCTTGCGGACGAGGGAGTCGAGCCCCCAGGCGCGCCAGCGCAGCGCCATGCCGCCCAGCTCGTCGTTGTCGGTGGGGGCGCGCCAGAGGGAGAGCGTGGGGGCGGCCGTGAGGAGCGGGTGGACGAGGAGGCCCTCGCCGTCGACCTCGACGGGACGGTCCGCCACCGGCGGGTCCTGGACCACGGAGGCGGCGCGCAGCCGTACCTGCGGCGTACACACCTCCGTGCCCCGCGGCGCCCACGGCAGGTCCTCCGCCGTCGTCACCCGCAGCGTCAGCCAGGCTTCGCCCCCGTCCCGCGGCAGTTCGAACGGCAGGGGCACTGCCGCCGTCTCGCCGGGACACAGGTCGGGCAGTTCGGCCGGCGCGGTCAGTGTGCGGCCGTCGGCGAGGGACAGCTCCCAGCGGCCCGTGAGCCAGTCCAGGCCGCGGAAGTGCTGGTGGTTGCCGAGGACGATCCCCTCGTGCTTGTAGCACTGGATCCGTACCGGCGCCGCGATCTCGCGGTGCTCGTACAGCGCGGGTTTCGGGGTGCGGTCGGGGAAGACGACCCCGTCGGCGATGAAGGCGCCGTCGTGGATCGTCTCACCGAAGTCACCGCCGTACGCCCAGCGGTGGCCGGGCGCGGCGACACCGTTGTCATACAGTCCGGCGCCCGCGCGCCCGGCAGGTCTTCCGTCGCTCACGCGCTGGAGAATGCCGTGGTCCCAGAACTCCCAGATGAAGCCGCCCTGAAGACCCGGGGTGGACTCGATGGCCGCCCAGTGGTCGGCGAGCGTGCCGTTGCTGTTGCCCATGGCGTGCGAGTATTCGCACTGGATGAGCGGTTTCGTCCGCTCCCCGGACAGCGCGTGCGCGACGCAGTCCTCGATCGGCGCGTACATCGGACAGGCGATGTCTGAGGCCAGGTCCGGGTCGGCCCAGCCACGCTTGGCGGCCCCCTCGTACTGGAGAGGCCGGGTCGGATCGTACCGCCGTACCCAGCCGGCCGCCGCGTCGTGATGCGCGCCGTAGTCGGACTCGTTGCCCAGCGACCAGATGATGACGGACGGGTGGTTCTTGTCCCGCAGCACCATCCGCGAGACCCGGTCCACAAAGGCGTTCAGATAGCGCGGGTCGTCGGCGATCTCGTGGGCGTGGTCGTGGGACTCGATGTCCGCCTCGTCGACGACGTAGAAGCCGAGCTCGTCGGCGAGGTCGTACAACCCTGGATCATTGGGGTAGTGGGCGGTGCGGATCGCATTGAAGCCGAAACGCTTCAGCAGCACGAGGTCCGCACGCATGTCCTCGTACGACACCGTCCGGCCGGTCAGCGGATGGAAGTCGTGCCGGTTGACGCCCCGGATGAACACGCGCTCCCCGTTGACCAGCAGATCCCGCCCGACGATCTCGACATCGCGGAAGCCCACGCGGTGGTACGACGTGTCGGCGACCGTGCCGTCCGCGCGGTGCAACCGCACCGTCAGGCCGTACAGCTCGGGCGTCTCGGCGTTCCAGGTGCGGACCTCGGGGACGGTGGTGCGCATCCGCGCTTCGCCGAGGAAGGCGGAGACGCGCTCGTCCTCGGCGTTGATCCGGTCGAACTCCTCGTCCTGGGCGAGGAGATGCCCCTCCAGCTCCCCGCTGACGTACCACCCCTCGGGCAGCGCCCCGCCCGTGTCCCGCACCCGGCAGTCCACCTGCAGTTCGCCGTCGAGCCGGGCCCGAACGGTCACGTCCGCGAGGTGCAGCGGGTCCGTCGCGTACAGCAGCACCGACCGGGTGATCCCGCCGTGCCACCACTGGTCCTGGTCCTCGATGTGCGAGGCGTCCGACCACTTCACCACGGTCAGCCGTACGACGGCCCGCTCACCGGGACGTACGACACCGGACAGGTCGAACTCGGCGGCCAGATGGGAGTCCTTGGAGATGCCGACGGGCCGCCCGTCCACGTGCACCAGCAGCACGCTCTCGGCGGCCCCGATCCTGAGCACGATCCGGCGTCCGGCCCACTCGGCCGGTACGTCCACCTCACGCTCGTGGACGCCTGTCGGATTGGCCGCGGGCGAGGCGGGCGGGAACTCGGCGAACGGCATACGGACGTTGGTGTACTGCGGCAGGTCGTCCGTGCCCTGCAGCGTCCAGACGCCGGGGACGTACGACGACGACCAGGCCTCTGCCAAGGGCGCGTCCGGCGCCGGCAGAAGCTGGAAGCGCCAGTCGCCGTCCAGACAGAGGGCTCCGGAGCGCCGGTCCACGGCGTTCATCGGCAGTCGCCCCCATGAGGTCACCTCGGGTGCCTCCCAGGGGCGGAGCGCCAGCAACGGGTCCATCAGCGGATTGCCCCCTTGCCGAGGTCGCCGATGATCTGCCGGGCGCCGATCGCGAACACGATCAGCAGCGGGACGAGGGCGAGCAGCGCGCCGGTCATGACCATCCCGTAGTCGGTGGTGCCATGGGTGCCGTTGAGTTGGGACAGTGCGACCTGGAGGGTGACGTTGTCCGGGTTGGTGAGGGCGATCAGCGGCCAGGCGTAGTCGTTCCACTGGCCCATGAAGGTGAAGATGCCGAGGAAGGCGAGACCGGGACGGACCACCGGCAGCGCCACGTGCCAGTACTGGCGCAGGAAGTTCGCCCCGTCGATCCGTGAGGCGTCGAGCAGCTCGTCGTGGATGGCGCCCTTCATGTACTGGCGCATCCAGAAGATGCCGAACGCGTTGGCAGACGCCGGCACGATCAGCGAGGTCATCGAACCGATCCAGCCGAGCTTCGCCATGATCACGAACTGTGGGATGGCGGCCAGCTGTGCCGGGACCATGAAGATGACCATCAGCAGCGCGAACAGCACCCTGCGGCCGGGGAACTCGAACTTGGCGAAGACGAAGGCCGCCAGCGAGTCGAAGAAGAGGACCAGGAAGGTCACCGAGCCGGCCACCAGCAGGGAGTTGAACATCGAGCCGAAGAAATCGATGTTGTCGAAGAGATGGCGGACGTTCTGAAGGAAGTGCGAACCCGGCAGCAGCTTCGGCGGGTACGAGAAGATCTCCGACGAGGTGTGCGTCGACATGATCACGGCCCAGTAGAACGGGAAGGCCGACAGCAGCAACCCGATGACCAGGACGGCGTGGAGTGCGATCCCCCGGCTCCGGGTGCCCCGGACGGCCTTCGGTCGCCGTGTGCCTTGGACGGATGCCATGGTGAGCGGCCTCCCTAGTCTTCGCCCCGGCGCTGCACCAGGCGCCAGTTGATGATCGAGAAGAGGATGACGACGAGGAAGATGCCCCAGGCCACGGCGGCGCCGTAGCCGAAGTCGTTGTTGTCGAAGGTCTGCTGGAAGAAGTAGAGAACCATCGTCCGGCCCGCGTGGCCCGGACCGCCCGAGAAGGTCGAGTCGTTGGCGGTCGTCTGCAGCAGCACCTGCGGTTCGGAGAAGCTCTGCAGACCGGTGACCGTCGAGACGACGAGCACGAAGAGCAGTACCGGCCGCATCATGGGCAGCGTGATCCGGAAGAAGGTCTGCACGGCGCCCGCGCCGTCCATCCGCGCCGCCTCGTACAGCTCGCCCGGGATGGTCTGCAGACCGGCGAGGAAGATGATCGCGTTGTAGCCGGTCCACTGCCAGGTCATCAGCGTCGCGATGGCGACCTTGATGCCCCACGGGGTGTTCAGCCATGCCACCTGGTCCAGGCCCACCGCCTGCAACAGGGCGTTGACCAGGCCGAAGTTGGTGGAGAACACCGAGCCGAAGATGATCGCGACGGCCACGACCGAGGTGACGTTCGGCAGGAAGTAGGCGAAGCGGTAGACGTTCTTGAAACGGACCGCCGCATTGAGCATCACGGCCGTCACCATCGCCAGGAAGATCATGGGGAAGGTGGCCAGCGCCCAGATGACGATGGTGTTCCCGACCGAGCTCCAGAAGTCGCTGTCGCCCAGCAGGTATTGGTACTGCGTAAGGCCCGCCCACTCCATCGAGCCGAGGCCGTCCCAGCGGTGGAAGGAGACATAGAGCGAGAAGCCGACGGGGATCAGGCCGAAGCCGAGGAAGAGGAGGTAGAAGGGGGAGATGGCGGCGTAGAGGTGCCAGTACTCGCGGAACCCCTTCTTCGGCTGCGCGGCGGGCGGGTCCGCCAGGGACGCCGGGGGTTTCTCCAGTGCGGGGAGGGTGGCCATCAGTGGCTCACCCCCAGATGATCGGCGATACGACGGCACTTGCTCATGGCGTCACTCCAGGCCTTCTTCGGGTCCTTGCCGAGGACGCCGACGTTCTTGATCTCGTCCTTGACGGGCTGCCCGAGCGCCACGTCGAACGGGCTGTTGTAGGCGACCGCGATCTTCTGCGCGGCGGGACCGAAGACGTCCATCGTGACCTGGCCGCCGAAGAACGGATCGGGCTCGCGCAGCTGCTCGAGGCCGTACGAGGCGGGGGTGGAGGGGAAAAGTCCCGCGTCCACGAAGCCCTGGGCCTGGTTGGGCGCGTCCAGGATCCATGTGATGATCTCGAAGGCCCGCTCGGGCTCGCGGCACGCCTTGGTGATCGACAGGAACGAGCCGCCGTTGTTCGAGGGCCGCACGGGCATGTCGGCGACCCGCCATTTGCCCTTGGTGTTCGGAACACCGCTCTTGATGTCGTTGGTCGCCCAGGAGGCACCGAGCTGGCTGGGCAGCTTGCCGTCCTGGATGGCCGACAGCTGGTCCGGAGTACCGTTGACGAGGTTCGAGACGATCCCCCGCCGTTTGGCCTCCACGGCCAGCGCCCAGGCGGCGCGCACATGCTCCTGGTCGCCGATGAAGTGGCGGTCCTTGTCGACATAACGCTTGCTGCCCTGCTGCACCGCGTTCTCGAAGACGGCGTTGACGTCGGTGAGCAGACAGGTCCCCGGGATCCGCTTCTTGAGCTGCTCACCCGCCGCGAAGAACCTCTCCCAGGTGTCCAGCTCCCGGGACACGTCGGCGGGTTCGTACGGGAGCCCGGCCTTGCGGAAGACGTCGTACTGGTAGAAGTGCGCGACCGGGCCGCAGTCGATGGGGAATCCGACCATCGTGCCGTCGTCGGCGATGCCCTGGTCCCACTTCCACGGCAGGTACTGGCTCTTGTACTTCTGCGCGCCCAGGGTCCGCAGGTCCACGAACTGGTCGGCGTCGGGCAGGTAGGACGCCATGTCCTCGCCCTTGAGGCCCGCGATGTCGGGGATGTGGGCACGGCCGGCCATTGTGGTGATCAGCTTGGACCGGTAGTAGCCGCCGATCTTGATGGCCTGCAGGTTCACCGTGCGGTCGTAGCGGGCCCTGGCCTTCTCGACGACCGTGTCGCCGAGGCCGCCGTCCCAGTACCACAGGACCATGTTCCGGCCTGTCGAACCGGTTGGAACCGCACAGCCGGACGCCAGGCCGCCGAGAGTCGTGGCGGCCGTACCGGCCAGCCCCGCGCGCAGCAGGCCCCTTCGTGAGAGCCGCACGCTCCCACCCCTTTCGGAACTTTTCGGGACGTCGTACGAGAACGACGTCGTATGAGAACAAGGGGTGTGTCACAGATGCCGTGCGGGCGGCGTGACGGGCGCGTAGGCGACGGGCGGGCCGACGTCCGCGGGGATGCGGTCCGCCAGGAAGCCGTACGCACCCTTCAGATCGGGGTCGGTCTGCGAGCGCCACCAGCGGTCGACGCCGTACCAGCCGGGGGCGGCCAGCGCGCCACCGGGCCGTGCGACGGAGAGCCCGGCCGCGAGCACGGCGAACCGCAGCCGCTGAGCCAGTGGCCAGCCGCCCAGCGAGGCCGCGACGAAGCTTGCGCCGAAGACGTCGCCGGCGCCCGTGGCATCGAGGACATCGATGTCGAGGGCGGGGACCTCCGCGTATTCGCCCGTCGTCTGGTCGACGGCCATCGCGCCGTCCCCGCCCCGCGTGACCACGGCCACCGGCACCAGTTCGGAGAGTGTGCCGAGCGCGGCGACAGCGCTGTCGGTGCGGGTGTAGGCCATCGCCTCGGTCTCGTTGGGGAGGAAGGCGTGGCACAGGGAGAGCTGGTCGAGCAGGTCGCGGGACCACTGCTGGGTGGGGTCCCAGCCGACGTCCGCGTAGATGTGCGTGCCGTTCGCGGCCGCCTTGGCGAGCCACGCGCGCGGCTCGGCCTCTATGTGCACCAGGGCCGTGCGCGCCTCGGGCGGGTCGCCCATGAGCACGTCCTGGGAGTGCGGTGGGTCCTGTCCGTGGGTGACCAGGGCTCGGTCGTGGATGGGGGTCCCCTCTGCTCGAGCAGAGCCGAGAGCTTGGGGGAAGGTGAGGGAGACGGTGACGGGGGTGGGCCAGCCGGCCGCCGTCCGGGAGAGCGAGAGGTCGATGCCCTCCTGGTCGCGCAGGACGTCACGGCAGTACTCGCCGTAGAAGTCGTCCCCGAAGACCGTGGCCAGCGAGGTCTTCAGACCGAACCGGGACGCGGCCACCGCCAGATTGGCGATGCCGCCCGGGCCGCAGCCCATCCCGGCGGTCCAGATCTCCTCGCCCGGAGTCGGGGGCTTTCCCAGCCCCGTGAGGACGAGGTCGTAGAAGAGCAGCCCGGTCAGCAGCACATCGGGCCGGTCGTCGTCCACGGATACGTCCTCTCGTCAGAGTCTTCAATTCGGTGAGCGGAATCGTGCGTTGCTCCCACGAGATTGGTCAATACCCGAGCAGAACTGAGCATGGATTTGATTGAAGATGACGAGTAGTGTTCATCGCGTGCTGGCAGAACGACGACACCAACTCATCCTGCGGGCCCTGCGCTCCGGTGGCCCCGCGGCCGTGACCGATCTCTCCGAGCAGCTGGGTGTGAGCCCCGCCACTATCAGGCGCGACCTGGTCAAACTCGAGGAGGACGGCCTGCTCACACGCGTCCACGGAGGCGCGGTCGTGGAGGAGGGCGACCAGCCCTTCGCCGAGGTCGCCGAGGTGCGCGTGTCCGAGAAGGACGCCATAGCGGCGCGAGCCGCCGAGATGATCAGTGACGGCCAGTCGGTGCTGCTCGACATCGGCACCACCGCCTACCGCCTGGCCCGCCAGCTGCACGGCCGCCGCCTCACCGTGATCACCAGCAATCTGGTGGTCTACGAGGAGCTCGCCGACGACGAGGGCATCGAGCTGGTCCTGCTCGGCGGCATGGTCCGCCGCGAGTACCGCTCCCTGGTCGGCTTCCTCACCGAGGACAACCTGCGCCAGCTGCACGCCGACTGGCTCTTCCTCGGTACCAGCGGAGTGCGCCCGGGCGGGCAGGTGATGGACACGACGGTCGTCGAGGTGCCGGTCAAGCGCGCCATGATCAAGGCCGGCGACCAGGTCGT
This sequence comes from Streptomyces sp. NPDC001634, assembly GCF_040298185.1. Taxonomy (NCBI): domain Bacteria; kingdom Bacillati; phylum Actinomycetota; class Actinomycetes; order Kitasatosporales; family Streptomycetaceae; genus Streptomyces; species Streptomyces sp. NPDC001634. The sequence goes on from NZ_JBEOZU010000009.1 coordinate 60,302, forward strand.
CCTGCTCGCCGACGCGGCGAAGTTCCCGGGTACGGGCATGGCGAAGGTCTGCGGTCCCGAGGACCTGGACGTGCTGGTGACGGACGCGCCCGTGGACGCGGTGACCCGGTCCTCCCTGGAGGAGGCGGGTGTCGAGGTGGTCGTGGCAGGAGAGGTGCAACCGTGAAACTGACGATTCTGGGCGGCGGCGGATTCCGGGTGCCGCTCGTGTACGGGGCGCTCCTCGGGGACCGTGCCGAGGGCCGGGTCACCCGTGTCGTGCTGCACGACCTGGACGCGGACCGGCTGTCGGCCGTGACCCGCGTACTGGCCGAGCAGGCTTCCCGCGTGCCCGACGCACCCGAGGTGACCGCAACGACCGACCTCGACGAGGCCCTGCGCGGCGCCGACTTCGTGTTCTCCGCGATCCGCGTCGGCGGTCTGGAGGGCCGGGCGAACGACGAGCGGGTGGCCCTCGCGGAGGGCGTCCTGGGTCAGGAGACGGCCGGCGCGGGCGGTATCGCGTACGGCCTGCGGACCGTGCCCGTGGCCGTCGACATCGCGCAGCGGGTGGCCCGGCTCGCCCCCGACGCCTGGGTCATCAACTTCACCAACCCGGCGGGCCTCGTCACCGAGGCCATGTCCCGCCACCTCGGCGACCGCGTCATCGGCATCTGTGACTCCCCGGTCGGTCTCGGCCGCCGTATCGCGCGCGTGCTCGGCGCGAACCCGAAGGAGGCGTGGATCGACTACGTCGGCCTCAACCACCTCGGCTGGGTCCGCGGCCTGCGCATCGCCGGACGGGACGAACTCCCGCGCCTGCTCGCCGACCCCGACCTGCTCGGCTCCTTCGAGGAGGGCAAGCTCTTCGGCGTCGACTGGCTCCAGTCGCTCGGCGCGATCCCCAACGAGTACCTGCACTACTACTACTTCAACCGGGAAGCCGTGCGGGCCTATCGCGAGGCCGACAAGACCCGCGGCGCCTTCCTCCGTGACCAGCAGGCGCACTTCTACGAGGAGGCCCGGCGCACGGACGTCTCGGCCCTGGAGGCCTGGGAGCGCACCCGCGCCGAGCGCGAGGCCACGTACATGGCCGAGAACCGGGAGACGGCCGGCGCGGGCGAGCGCGAGGCCGACGACCTCTCCGGCGGCTACGAGAAGGTTGCGCTGGCGCTGATGCGGGCCATCGCGCGCGACGAGCGCACGACGCTGATCCTCAACGTACGCAACCAGGGCACCCTGTCCGTCCTCGACACGGACGCCGTCATCGAGGTCCCGTGCCTGGTCGACGCCAACGGGGCGCACCCGGTCGCCGTCGACCCGCTGCCCGACCACGCCACCGGCCTGGTCTGCGCGGTCAAGGCCGTCGAGCGCGAGGTGCTCGCCGCCGCCGAGTCCGGCTCCCGTACGACGGCTGTGAAGGCCTTCGCCCTGCACCCGCTGGTCGACTCGGTGAACGTGGCCCGGCGGCTGGTCGAGGGCTACACGGCCGTCCACCCCGGCCTCGCCTACCTGAAGTAAGCTCCTGGCGGAAAGCGCTTTCCCCGTCGCCTGTCCTCCGTCTTCTTCTCTCCGCTCTTTCTCTGGAGACCTCTCATGCACGACGAACGCCGCCGCATCGAGGAGCGCCTAGAGCGCCTCCACAACCAGCGCATCAAGCCCGCGATCCACGCGGCCGCCGTCCCCTTCGAGGTGGAGGCCTGGCAGGCCCCGGGGGAGCCGGTGCCCTTCGAGGAGGCCGCGGCCGCCCCGTACGAGCCCTTCGCGATGGACACCCCCTGGGGTCCGCCCTGGGGGACGACCTGGTTCCGGATGCGTGGACAGGTGCCCGCCGCCTACGCGGGCAAGCGTGTCGAGGCCGTCATCGACCTCGGTTTCGTGGGCGACTGGCCCGGCAACCAGGCCGAGGCCCTCGTCCACCTCACGGACGGCACACCGCTGAAGGCCGTCAACCCGCTCAACCAGTACGTGCCGATCGCCAACCCGGCGGCGGGCGGCGAGGAGATCCACTATCTGGTCGAGGCCGCCTCCAACCCGGACATCCTCGCCAATGACTTCGCCGCTCCGACCCCGCTCGGCGATGTGCTCACGGCCGGCGACAAGCCGCTCTACACCTTCAAGCGCGCCGACATCGCCGTCCTGGACGAGGAGGTCTGGCACCTCGACCTCGACGTCCAGGTGCTGCGCGAGCTGATGCTCGAGCTGGGCGAGCACGACCCGCGGCGGCACGAGATCATGCACGCGCTCGACCGGGCGATGGACCTGCTGGACCTGGACGACATCTCCGGCTCCGCAGCGGAGGTCCGCGCCGCCCTGAAGCCCGTGCTGTCCAAGCCGGCCAACGCGAGCGCGCACATCATCTCCGGCGTCGGTCACGCGCATATCGACTCGGCGTGGCTGTGGCCGATCCGGGAGACCAAGCGCAAGACGTCCCGCACCTTCTCCAATGTGACGTCGCTGGCCGACGAGTACAAGGAGTTCATCTTCGCCTGCTCGCAGGCCCAGCAGTACGAGTGGGTGCGCGACAACTACCCCCACGTCTGGGCCCGCATCCAGGAGTCGGTGAAGAAGGGCCAGTGGGCGCCGGTCGGCGGCATGTGGGTCGAGGCCGACGGCAATCTGCCCGGCGGCGAGGCGATCGCCCGCCAGCTGATCCACGGCAAGCGGTTCTTCATCGAGCACTTCGGCATCGAGACCAAGGGCGTCTGGCTGCCGGACTCCTTCGGCTACACCGCGGCCTATCCGCAGCTCGCCAAGCTCGCCGGCAACGAGTGGTTCCTCACCCAGAAGATCTCCTGGAACCAGACCAACAAGTTCCCCCACCACACCTTCTGGTGGGAGGGCATCGACGGTACCCGCATCTTCACGCACTTCCCGCCGGTCGACACCTACAACGCCCGCTTCAGCGGCGAGGAGATGTCCCGCGCCGTGCGCAACTACTCCGAGAAGGGCGGCGCCACGCGTTCCCTCGCGCCGTTCGGCTGGGGCGACGGCGGTGGCGGCCCCACCCGCGAGATCATGGAGCGGGCACGGCGGCTGAAGGACCTGGAGGGCTCCCCGAAGGTCGAGATCGAACACCCCGACGCGTTCTTCGCGAAGGCCCTCCAGGAGTACCCGGACGCCCCGGTCTGGGTCGGCGAGCTCTACCTGGAGCTGCACCGCGCCACCTACACCTCCCAGGCCCGCACCAAGCAGGGCAACCGGCGCAGCGAACACCGCCTGCGCGAGGCCGAGTTGTGGGCGACGACGGCAGCGCTGCACGCACCGGGCTACGCCTACCCGTACGAGAAGCTGGACCGCCTGTGGAAGACGGTCCTCCTCCACCAGTTCCACGACATCCTGCCCGGCTCGTCGATCGCCTGGGTGCACCGCGAGGCGGAGGCCGAATACGCCCGTGTGGCCGGGGAACTGGAGGAGCTGACGGCCGAGGCGGTCGCCGCGCTCGGCGCCGGGGGGACGCGCGTCTTCAACACGAGCCCGTACGACCGCGCCGCAGTGGTCCGCACACCCGAGGGCGCACCGGCGTACGTCGAGGTGCCCGCCAACGGCAGCGCGTCCCTCGGCGGAGGCGGAGCCGAGCCCCCGCAGCCGGTGACGGTCACGGGCTGCGTCCTCGACAACGGGCTGGTCCGGGTCGAGATGGCCGAGGACGGCACGCTGGCGTCCGTAAGGGACCTCAGGGCGAACCGCGAGGTCCTCGCCGACAAGGGCAACCTGCTGCGCCTGCACACGGATCTGCCCAACTACTGGGACGCCTGGGACATCGACAAGCACTACAAGAACCGGTACACGGACCTGCTGGACGCCGAGTCGGTCACGGTGGTCGAGGAGGACCCGCTCGTCGGCGCGATCCGCGTGGAGCGCTCCTTCGGCAAGGGATCGAAGATCACCCAGACGATCACCGTCCGCGCGGGCAGCCCCCGGATCGACATCGAGACGGACATCGACTGGCACGAGGCCGAGAAGATCCTCAAGGCCGGCTTCCCGGTGGACATCCGGGCGCCGCACTCCTCGGCGGAGATCCAGTTCGGCCACGTCCAGCGGCCCACCCACACCAACACCAGCTGGGAGGCGGCCCGCTTCGAGGTCTCCGGCCACCGCTGGGTGCACATCGGTGAACCCGGCTACGGTGTCGCGGTCATCAACGACTCCACATACGGCCACGACGTCTCCCGCACGGTCCGCGAGGACGGCGGTACGACGACCACGGTCCGGCTGAGTCTGGTGCGCGCCCCGCGCGTCCCGGACCCGGGGGCCGACCAGGGCCGGCACCGCTTCACGTATGCGCTGCTGCCCGGCGCGAGCATCGAGGACGCGGTCGCCGAGGGCTACTCGCTCAACCTGCCGCTGCGGGTGGCGGATTCGGCGGGTGCGCCCGAACCGGTCGTCTCCGTCGACGGCGACGGTGTGACCGTCGAGGCCGTCAAGCTCGCCGACGACCGGTCCGGCGACGTCGTCGTTCGGCTCTACGAGTCCCGCGGCGGCCGTGCGGAGGGGATGCTGCGCACCGGCTTCCCGCTCGCCGGCGCCCAGGTCACCGACCTGCTGGAGCGACCGCTTCAGGACGCGGACGTCGACGGCGACGGCGCGGTCCGCGTCGGGCTGCGCCCCTTCCAGATCCTGACGCTGCGGCTGAAGCGTGCCGAGGTGAGGTGACCGGTGGCCATACAACCCTGGTTCAACGACGGCAAGTTGGGGGTCTTCGTCCACTGGGGCATCTACGCCGTCGACGGCGTCCAGGAGTCCTGGTCGTTCTACGACGACATCGTCCCCTACGACCAGTACATGTCCCAGCTCGACCGCTTCACGGCATCGCGCTACAACCCCCGTGACTGGGCGAAGCTGTTCGCCCGCGCGGGCGCCAGGTACGCCGTGCTGACCACTCGCCACCACGACGGCGTCGCCCTGTGGGACACCGCCCACGGCAATCTGAACGTGGGCCGCGACCTGATCGCCGGATACGCCGAGGCCCTGCGCGAGCAGGGCCTCAAGGTCGGCCTCTACTACTCGCACTCCGACTGGAGCCACCCCGACTACGCCTCCACGCGCAAGCCGGGCCGTCCGCCGGAGCTGGAGGACAACCGGTACTCCGAGGTGGCGGCCGAGCTCGAGGACCTGGACGCATGGGAGCGGTTCATCGCCTACCGCGACGGCCAGATCCGCGAGCTCACCTCCCGCTACAAGCCCGACCTGATGTGGTTCGACGGCGAGTGGGACCGCAGCGAGGAGCAGTGGCGCATCCCCGAACTCGCCGCGCTGATCCGCTCCGAGGTGCCGCACGTGGTCTTCAACGCCCGCATGCTCAGTGAGGGCGACTACGCGACGCCGGAACAGGGCGCGCCCGTCGTGCCGCCCGAGGGCCCCTGGGAGCTGTGCCTGACGATCAACGACTCGTGGGGCCACCAGCATCACGATCACAACCACAAGTCGGTGGACCAGCTGATCCGCTACTTCGCCGAGACGATCGGCGGCGGTGGCAATCTGCTGCTCAGCGTCGGTCCACGGGAGGACGGCACGATCCCGGACGAGCAGGCCGAGCGGCTGGAGGGGCTCGGCGACTGGATCCGGGTGCACGCGGAGGCCGTGTACGGGACGGTGCGCGGGCTCCCCGCCGGACACCACTACGGCCCGAGCACCCTCTCCCCGGACCGCCGCACGCTGTACCTGATCCTCTTCGACGCCCCGCGCGCCGAGATCAACGTACGCGGCCTGCTCGGCTCGGTGCGCCGGGTCACCGTGCTCGGCAGCGGCACCGAACTGGCCCACCGGGTCACCGGCGGTCTGCACGAGACCCCCGGGGTGCTGTGGATCGAGCCGCCCGCCGCGGCGGACCTCGACCCGCACGCCACGGTGCTCGCCGTCGAACTGGACGGGGAACTGGAGTTGTACCGGGGGTCCGGCCGGTTCTGACCGGTGTGGGGGTGCCCGGCTCACCGGGCACCCCCACCCTCATGCTCAGCCGGTGAAGCCGGCCGTGATGGACGTGAACTGCCAGTTGTTCTGGCTGATGCCGGAGCAGTTGCTCACCACGCCGCCGCCGGCGCACGGCCGGTCGCGGTTGACGGCCCAGAAGGCGAGGCGGGCGATGTGGTGGGAGTTCGCCCAGTCGCGGATCTGGGTCCAGATCGCCGGGGTGGTGTTCTCCTGCTGGTCGGACAGGCCGTTCATCCCGGAGATGCCGATGTGGGAGTAGGCCGTCGCGTCGTCCCAGCCGAATGTGGACTTCAGCTTGGTCTTCAGGCCCTCGGCCGCGTTCACCGTGTTGCCGTACATGTCGGAGCCGCCTCCGAAGTCGAACGGCATGATGGTGAAGACGTCGATGTTGGCGTTCAGCGACTGCGCCTGCTCGATGAGCCGGTTGCCGTAGTAGGTCGGGCCGGTCGTCGAGGTCCCGAAGGTGACGATGGTCTTCAGACCCGGGTTGTTCGCCTTCACGGTCTTCAGCGCGGTCAGGATCTTCGCCTGCACGGCCTCGTTCTCGAACTCGTCCGAGTTCTCGATGTCCATGTCGATCGCCTTGAGGCCGTAGGCGTCGATCACCTTCTGCAGGGCTCCGGCGAGCGCGCTCGCGGAGGAGCAGTTGGCGCCTAGCTTGCTGCCCTGCCAGCCGCCGAACGACGGGACGATGTCACCACCCGCGGAGCGGATCTGGTTGATGGCGGTCTGGTCGACACCGCCGGTCAGCGCCCGGCTGCCGTCCCAGGCGGGGGTGCAGCCGCCCGAGTCGAGCACGAACGCCATCGTGAACCACTTGATCCCGGTCGCGCTCATCACCGTGGTCGGGCTCGGCGGGTCGCCCCAGCCCTCGTACAGGTACGGCGCGGCCTGCTTGAAGCCGGTGCCGCCACCGCTGCCCGCGTCCGTGGTGACGGTCACGGCGTTGGAGGCCGCCGAGACGTTCCCGGCCGCGTCGCGCGCCTTGACGGTGAAGGTGTAGGAGGTGCTCGACGAGAGCCCGCTGACCGTGGCCGTCGTACCGGAGACACTGAGCACCTGGTTCGAGCCGCTGTAGATGTCGTACGCCGTCACGCCGACGTTGTCGGTCGAGGCGTTCCACTTCAGCGACACGCTCGACGAGGTCTTGCCGGTGGAGGTCAGACCGGTCGGCGCGGTCGGCGCCTGGGTGTCCGAGCCGCCGCCACCACCGCCGGGTCCGTCCAGGCTGATGTCGTCGGCGTAGTACGTGCCCTGCGCGTACCAGCCGTGGACGTAGATCGTGGCGCTGGTCTGCGAGGCGCCGGTCGTGAAGGAGACGGACAGCTGGCTGTACGCCGACGGGGACGTCGTCCAGGTCGAGGCGCCGCCGTTCACGCCGAGGTAGACATAGCTGCCGCGGACCCATCCGCTGAGGGTGTACGTCGTGTTCGGCTGGACCGACACCGTCTGGGTGCACTGGGCGTTGTCGCTCGAACTCGCCGCCCCCGCAAGGGCCTTGGAGCCGCTGTGGACGGGGCTGGAGACGACCGAGCCCAGATTCCCCGTACAGGACCAGGGCGAGAGGCTGCCCGACTCGAAGCCGGGGTTGGACAGGATGTTGGCCGCATGGGCGGTCCCGGGGAGGGCGACCGCCCCGGCGAGGGCCAGGGCGGCGGAGCCGATGAGTGCGAAGAAGGCACGTCTGGACCGACTGAGAAGTGTGCGCACGCGATCTCCCTGAAGAGAATGGGGGTTCGGGAGTGCAGGGGAGTGCAGAAGGGTGCGCAACCAAGTTGGTATGGACCAATCCTGGTGTCAAGGGCTGAGCACGGATTGGTCCAGACCGGTGGGGTGTGAGGCCCTGACATCTGTGCGGCTCCGCCGCGTGGGCGCGAGCAGCCAAGCGCAACCCGCACCCGGAAGACGTCCTAGAGCGGCAGGGCCTCTGCCGCACCAACCTCCGCCGAGGCGATCGGAACCGGCGGCAAAACCGGAGCCTGCTCCAACTCCTCCGTCCGCTGCTGAGGAAGTGAAACGGAACGAACGGGCCGCGGCCCCGCCACCACCGTGTAGTCCGTCCCCAGGAACGGCGGAACAACCTCACCCGGATCCTCGCCGAGCGCCAACTGGACTGCCGCCCAGGGGGCGTTGACACCGCACAGCGACAGCTGGTGCAGCCCGCCCGCCGGGCGCGTGTTCACGTCCAGCAGCACCGGCTCGTCGCCGTACATCCTGAACTGGATGTTGGAGAGGTAGTGCAGCCCGAAGCCCTCCGCGAGCCGCCTGGCCGGCTCCAGCCACTGCTCGTGCAGAGTGAAGCCCCGGCGGCGGCCGTTCTTGGTGCGGCCCACCGCCATACGGATCCGGTTGTCGGGCCCGGTCAGGCAGTCGACCGACACCTCCGGCTGCTCCAGACGCGGCATCACCAGCCAGTCGACGGGCTCGTCGGCCTCGTGCAGCGCCTGGACGACGAGGTCCAGCTGCACGTACGAGCTCGGGAATCCGCTGAGGTGCACCAGCGAGAAGGGGGCCCGGGTGATGATGCGGAACCCCACCCCGCCCGCGCCCGCCGCCGGCTTGAAGCACGCCTTGTGCCCGTCGGCCTCCAACTCCTCCACGGCGGCGATGAGTTCGTCCTCGTTCGTGACCCGCCACCATGGCGGAACCGGGACCCCGATCGACTGCGCCGCCTGGTACGCCGTCACCTTGTCCTGGAAGACGGCCACCGCCTCTGCGGTCGGCGCCAGCAGCGCCGTACCGGCCGCCTCGAACTCGGCGCGGTGCGCGACGATCGCCTCCTGGTGCAGGCGGGGCACGAACACGTCGATGCCGCGGCGCGTGCACTGGTCGAGGGCGTACTCGACGTATGCGGCCGGGGACAGGCCCTCCGGCTCCAGGTCGGCGGTGTCGGCGGCGGCCAGGACGGGCGAGTCGGCGTCGCCGTGCGTGGCATGGATCTCGACGGCCCGGTCGCTGGGATTTCTCCGCAGCTGATCCATGAAGAACACGTTCTCCGCGTACGTGCGGTTGAGCCAGACGCGTACGCGAGAGACCATTCAGGCCGCCTTTCACGGTTTGCGGGCAGGGCGGAGCAGGCCGTGCCCGGCCAGGGGAGAGGGAGGTACACCGGACCGCCGTACGCGAAAAGGCGTTCGTGACGGAAGTGCTGGGGCGATCATAGGGCCTTTCGGGCGCCGCCACTGCTACGCGCGTGTTACGGATTCTCCCCGGCTCTTGTTCGAGCGGCAAGGGGGGTTCGGAGGGACCCCGGCGCATGCGGTGACCGCCGTTTCGCAGGACTCCCGGGCGCCTGCCGCGGGTCGCTCTTGTCCGTCGGCGACCCGATGTGTTCTCGTGTTCCCATTCGGTTCTCGAAAGGGGCGAGGGTGGAGTCGACGGACGGTCGTGGCCACCTGCTCGCGATCAGCGACCTGCACATCGGGTACCCCGAGAACCGCGCTCTCGTCGAACGCATGGAGCCCACGTCGGACGAGGACTGGCTTCTGGTCGCCGGTGACGTGGCCGAGACCGTCGCCGACATCCGCTGGGCCCTGGAGCTGCTGGCCGGCCGTTTTCGCAAGGTCATCTGGGCCCCCGGCAACCACGAGTTGTGGACCCACCAGAAGGACACCGTCACCCTGCGCGGCGTCGAACGCTACGAGTATCTGGTCGACATGTGCCGGGAGCTGGGTGTGATCAGCCCCGAGGACCCCTACCCGGTCTGGCAGGGGGCGGGCGGCCCGGCGGTCGTCGCGCCGCTCTTCCTGCTCTACGACTACTCGTTCCTGCCCCCCGGCTGCACGACCAAGGAGCAGGGACTGGAGTACGCGCACGGCACCGGGATCGTGTGCACCGACGAGTTCCTGCTGCACCCCGACCCCTACCCGAGCCGCGAGGCGTGGTGCCGGGCCCGGGTCGCCGAGACCGAGCGCAGGCTGGAGGAGCTCCCCGGCGAACTGCCCGCCGTGCTGGTGAACCACTATCCGCTGGACCGGCACCCCACGGACATCCTGCGCTACCCCGAGTTCGCCATGTGGTGCGGCACCCGGCTCACCGCCGACTGGCACCGCCGCTTCCGGGTCGCGTGCATGGTCTACGGTCATCTGCACATCCCGCGGACCACCCATCACGAGGGCGTGCGCTTCGAAGAGGTGTCGGTGGGCTACCCCCGCGAATGGCGCCCGCGCCCGGAACCGCCGGGGAGGCTGCGCCGCATTCTGCCGATGGAGGTCCAAGCAGGTGATCGAGGAGCTGCTCCCGGGGTCGGTCGCGGTCGTGGAGGCACACGGCGATGACGCGCTCGGCGACGGCGTCTGTCTCTACCCCGAGGAAGAGGCGGTCATAGCGCGCGCCGTCGACAAGCGCCGCCGGGAGTTCACCGCCGTGCGCGCCTGCGCGCGGCACGCCATGGAGAAGCTCGGCGTGCCGCCGCAGCCGGTGCTGCCCGGCGAGCGCGGTGCACCGCGCTGGCCGGAAGGGCTGGTCGGCAGCATGACCCACTGCGAGGGCTACTGCGCCGCCGCGCTGGCCCGCGTCGGCGAGCTGGCCTCGCTCGGCATCGACGCGGAACCCCACGACCGGCTGCCGGACGGCGTCCTGGAGGCCGTGGCCCTGCCCACCGAGCAGACCCGGCTGCGGGGCCTCGCCCGCAGCCACCCCTCCTTCCACTGGGACCGGCTGCTGTTCAGCGCCAAGGAGTCCGTCTACAAGGCATGGTTCCCCCTGACCGGGAAGTGGCTCGACTTCCTGGAGGCGGACATAGAGATCGCCCCGGGTGCCGCCGCGGACGTCTCCGGCGGCTTCCGGGCACGGCTTCTGGTCCCGGGCCCGCTGGTCGACGGCCGACGCATCGAGGTCTTCGACGGGCGTTGGACCATACAGCGCGGGCTGGCCGCCACGGCCGTCGTCGTACCCCACCCCTGAGTCACCGGGGACACCAGTCTCCGAGCAGCCGGAAGAACTCCTCCTCGGTGCCCCTGAGCCCCGCCTCCGCCAGGGCCCGGTCCGCCTCGGCCAGGGCACCGGTCGGGACCACGGGTGGTCGGTGCGGGTCCGGCGGGCTGTCGAAGGCGGCTCGTACGGTGTGGAGGAGGCGCAGATAGGCCTGTACGGCGGCGCGTTGGCGGTCGGTCAGTACGGCGGTCGGCATCGGTCGGCTCTCCCCGGGTCGGCCGGGCGACGTGGTGTCGCGCGGCGGTACGTGCACGGCACGCCCCCCGCGATACGCGGACGGTCTCCGCGCGCACGGGTGGCACACCTCCAGCTTGCCGTCCGCCACTGACAATCCCGTTTCCGTACTCGTGGGTTCGCCCGCTTAGCGGAGGCGAAACCTTCCTGAAATCCGTCGTGGCTCGAGGTCCCTACGCTTGACTCAGGAAGGGCTTTCGGCCGCCTCCCCGGCGGCCAGGGGGAAGGGAGGTGAGCCGTGGACGTCCCGGTCCGGCACGTACCCAGACTGCGTTCCGTGGGTGACGGCGAACTCCGGTTGCACCACCGCGTCGTCCACGGCTACCGGCGCGCCTTCCGGATGGCGGGCGAGGGGCCGGCGCTCGTGCTCATCCACGGCATCGGGGACTCCTCGGCGACCTGGGCCGAAGTCATCCCCGACCTCGCCCGCACCCACACCGTGCTCGCGCCCGATCTGCTGGGCCACGGCGATTCCGACAAGCCGCGTGCCGACTACTCCGTGGCCGCGTACGCCAACGGGGTGCGCGATCTGCTCACCGTGCTCGGCATCGAGTCGGCCACGCTGGTGGGGCACTCGCTGGGCGGCGGGGTCGCGATGCAGTTCGCGTACCAGTTCCCCGAGCGCACCGAGCGGTTGATCCTGGTCAGCGCCGGGGGAGTGGGGCGGGAGGTCAACCCGGTGCTGCGGGCCGTCTCACTCCCCGGCGCGCACCTGATGCTCTCGACCCTCCGGCTGCCCGGCATGCGGCTCCAAGTGGGCCTGTTCGCCCACCTGATGAAACTGCTGGACACCGATCTCGGCCAGGACGCACCGGAGTTGCTGACCCTGGTGGACGCGCTGCCGGACGGAACGTCCCGCAGCGCGTTCATCCGTACGCTGCGGGCCGTGGTCGACTGGCGCGGACAGGCGGTGACCATGCTCGACCGCTGCTATCTGACCGAGGGCATGCCCACGATGCTGATATGGGGCGACCGGGACAGCGTGGTGCCGGTGCGGCACGCCTACGGCGCGCACGAGGCGATGCCGGGCAGCCGTCTGGAGATCTTCGAGGGCGCAGGCCACTTCCCGTTCCACAGCGATCCCGCGCGCTTCCTCGCCCTGGTCGAGGAGTTCACGAGGACCACGCTCGCGGCGGACTGGAGCCGCGACCACTGGCGCGAACTCCTGCGCACGGGCCGCCCCGGCACGGCGGCGGGCCACCCCGACACGGCCTACACCAGGGCGCTGGAGCGGGATCTGCGGGAGGCGAGCGAACGCAGCGCGACCTGAGGCCGCCGCCGGGAGCCGACCGGTGACGTTCCGTGCGGTCGGGGCCGGGCGGCCTCGACAAAATCGCGGGGCCGTGACAGGGAGGGAAGTCTAAGCCGCACGTTCCCTGGCCGCAGGGTCCTCCGGACCCTCCGCCCTGCCCGTGACCGCCTCCCACTCGGCGCGCGTCAGCGGCGGGGCCGTCAGTTGCGGGCGGCGCGGGCCGCGCAGGACCGCGAGCACAACGGCCGGCCTCAGCAGCTCACTCGTCGGCTTCGACAGCGTGACCACGTCGAAGAACGCCTTGGCGACCAGCGGGCGGCCCGTCGCGGCGAGCATCAGGCGGTTGACATACGCACTAAGGAGACGGTTCGCGAGGCCCGGGGCCTTGCCGATCGCCCCCGGGTAGTGGATGTCCGTGCTGGTCGCGAACTCCCAGGCCGTCGCCACCGGCCGGGCCACCCCCCGCTGCACCCGCCGTGCGAGCCCCGGTGCCGTCAGCCCGTGCTCGCCGACCTGCGCTCCCAGCGCCACCGCGCCCTGCGCGGCAACGGTCAGCCCATGCCCGTAGACGGGGTTGTACGTGGCCACCGAGTCGCCGATCGCCACGAACCCTTCGGGCCAGCCCTTGACCTTCTCGTAGAACCGTCGGCGATTGACCGTGCTGCGGGTGACGACCGGGTCCGACAGCGGCTCCGCGTGGGCGATCAACTCACCCACCACCGGATGCCGAACGCTACCGCGCGCGAATGCCTCGAACTCCTCGGCCGAGGCGGGTGGTTCACCGCCGCGGGTGCCCGAGAGCGTCACCAGCCACCGTCCGCCCTCGATCGGCTCGATGGTCGTCGTCCGCCCCGGCACCGGAACCGTCGCGTCCGACTGCACGTTGACCAGTGGGAATTCCTCCGTTCCCGGCGGCGCCCGGAAGATCCGGCTGGAGTAGGCGAGCCCGGAGTCCACCTCCTCCAGCGGCGCCTCGGGCACGCCCAGCGCCTGCAGCCAGAACGAGGCCCGTGAACCGCGGCCCGACGCGTCGACGACCAGGTCGGCCTCCAGTATCCGCTCCTCGTCGTCCGCCGTCCGCACACGCACGCCGGTCACCCGTGACGCTCCGCCCTCCAGGGCCAGTAGTTCCGTGCGCTGCAGCACGGTTACGCGCTCGTTCTTGACGACCCGCTCCCGCACCACCCAGTCGAGCAGATCCCGGCTGCACGCGATCATGAACTGCATCTCGGGCCAGCGCCGGAACCAGCCCCGCGGCTGCATCGACACCAGCCCCGTAGGCAGCGGGATACGCCGGGCGCCCGATGCCAGCCACGCGTCGGTCACCCCCGGCAGCAGCTCCTCCATGGCGCGGGCACCCCCGGACCAGATCACATGCACATGCCGGGCCTGCGGGAGTCCCTTGCGTGGCTCGGGGCCGTCGGGCAGCACGTCCCGCTCGACGACGGTGACGTCGGCGTACGCGCTCAGAGCCGCGGCGGCCAGCATGCCGGCCATACCGCCGCCGATGACGACGGTCCTACGGGGTGCCGCACCCGGGGAGGTGCTAGCGGGTTCGCTCATGGAAGTCGCTTCCTGGCCTGGTCCCGGCCGACCCCCGGGCGGCCGCGACAACGGGTGACTGACGCAGGGCGATCGACATCCGCACGAGGTCGCGGGGACCCTCGGGGGACGCCGGCGGGGCATCGTTCGCCCCCGCCGACCGGATCACCCTGCCCTCCGGGTCGGCGGCCCGTGCCCGCACCGCGACCGCCACCATCACCGCGTCGGCCTCGGCCTGCGCCTGGGCCGACTCGGAGCCCGCCGCCACGGCGGCGTCGTAGGCGCGGGCGCGCACCTCGGAGTCGAAGTAGGGGTACAGGCTGAGCATGCCGTCGTGGATGTCGGACTCCCGCTGTGTCACCTGCAGTTCGGCCGCCGACCACCAGGCGATCCGCACCCCGCGGTCCGCGTGGGCGGACACCGGCCGCAGCTCACGCCACAGGGGCCCGAGCCGACGGTACGTCGACCAGGTGCTCCAACTGTCCCCGACCCGCTGGCAGGCCAGCGGAAGGCAGAAGCCGACCGCGCTGATCTGCGCCCCTGCGGAGGCCAGCACGGGCGCCGCGTCGCTGCTCAGATAGTCCAGGTCGAGGCCGTACCAGCGGGCGATGACGGCGGTGAACTTGGTCGACAGATAGGCCAGGTTGAACAGATAGCCGGTCACGATGATCAGCAGCCCGGCGCGCAGCCAGCCGCGCACCTGGAGGGCCCAGCGTCCGCACATGAAGTTCATCGCGACACCGGCGACGGTGAGCGCCAGCAGATACAGCACGATCATCTCGCGCATGTACGGCGTCCGGGCGTAGTACGTGTCGAAGTCCACCAGCCGTTCCACCGGGGCGTGGCCGAGGGCGAACAGCGTGATCAGGGCGGCGATCACCACACCGTACCCGGCGATGATCCGCCGGGAGGTGCGGCGGGTCTCGTCGGGCGGTCCGCCGCGCCAGTTGACGACGAGCACCAGGCACGACGCGCTGAATGCACTCAGCAGGCAGTACACCAGCGGCGCCGAGAAGTTCGTGACGCCCGTGAGGTCGTTGACCTTCGCGATCGTCGGCGGCGCGGCGAAGAAGAACACCAACCCGGCCAGCGCGAGCAGCGCGCAGACCGACCGTAGCAGCGGATCGCGCCACGAACGCGTCAGCGCGGGCGCCTTGACCGCGAGGGCCACCCCCATCGCGGCGGCCGGCAGGTAGTAGCTGGAACCGTCCATGGTCCGGCGTGTCGCCTTTCAGCCCTGTGGCCCGCGATACCCCAGCGAGGCCTCGATCCGGCCCGCCAGGTCGTCCCGCTTCACGGGTCCGCGCAACGATGATCCGGCCAGCCACGTGCGGCACTTGCTGGCGAGCAGAAGCCCGAAGCTCTCGGCCTCCTTCTCGTCCGCGAGGTCGAAGTGCGTTCGGGCGGCGACCTTGTGGACGGTCGCCTGCAGATCGGCGGTGTCGCTCAGCAAACGGGCCGCGACGGCGGCGCCCTCCACGTGGTGGCCGTGGTGACCGGCGTTCATGTGCCACAGCTCGTGACCGAGGATCACCAACTGGTGATCGGGGGCGGTGCGTTCCTCGATGACGACGAGATCCTGGTCGGCCATGTCCAGCCAGAGACCGCTCGCCGTGCCGGGCGGGAAGGGGGCCGTGCGGAACTGCACGGGACGGCCGCGGCGCCTGCTCATGCCGTCGCACAGCGCGGTGTAGAGGTCGGCGGGTTCCGCCGGCGCCGGGAGCGCGAGCTCCGCGACCAACTCGCCGCACAGACGGCGCATTTCCCTTCCGATGCCCACGGTTCTCTCCCGGATCAGGACTCGGGCCGCTTGACGCTCTCAAGGAGCATGTCCAGCCACTCCGCGACCTTGTCGCGGTGCTGGTCGGTGGGCAGCTGGGCCGCCCGCCAGGCGATGCCGCGCACGCCGTGGTCCTGCAGCAGCCGCTCCAGCGGGTCGGCGGCGACCTCGGCCGCCTTGCGCTCGCGGTCCGCGAGCTGCTGGAGGAGCTCCTGCTCGGAGCGCTGGAGGGCGTTCGCGAGCGCCTCGGGATCCTCGGCCGTGAGGAACCCGGCATGCACCTTGAAGAAGCGCTGAATGGCGTCGCAGTGCTCCATCGTGGGGCGCCGGTCGCCATTGATGAGGGCACCCGCCTGCTGGCGCGACATGCCCGCGCCGTCGGCGATCTCCTGCTGGGTGTACCTGCGTCCATTGGGCTTGAGCCGGGTGCGGCGCAGCAGGTCGAGTCGCTGCAGGAAGCGCGTCTGAAGATCAGGCTCTCCGGCGGGCATTCCACCCAGCAGGGCCTTCACCACCGGCTCCGGGACGCCGGATTCGACCGACAGGCGCGGGACGGCGAAGATCTCCGTGTGCCGCACGCCGAGCCGGTCGGCAAGGGCGGTGACACGGGCCACGACGGCAGGCAGCAGACCCGTCGCGGCGCCCGGAACCTCGAAGCCATCCGTCACCGACAGGTCTCCTACGTCTCTTCACAGCTCGTTCTCATGGTCACCCGGAACCATCCGGAGACTAGCTGTTGTCTCGAACTTACATCCAGGTCTCGCCACAACTGTGGCGAGATTCAGCCGTCAACAGGCGCTAAATGCCACGATAGTTGACACCGCACACCCGGGGCAGCAGGATCAAGGCGCCGCGTGAAGGCCGCAAGGGCAAGAGGGGTGACCTCCCGATGGCATTTCAGGCAGGAGGGCAGCGGTCGCAGCCGCGGCCCGTCCCCGAGAGTCCGGAAGCACAGGCGTACCTCGAGGACTACGCCACGCTTCTCGGAGCCGTGCCCTTTCCGTCCGTCGTCTTCGACCACCGCTGGGACGTGGTCCTCGCCAACACGGCGTTCGAGACGCTCTTCCGCGACGTCGCGCCGCATCCGACGGCCATGCCGGGCGACAACTTCCTGCGGTTCGTGCTGTTCCACCCGGACGCCGGCACGATCCTCGGCGAGCACGAGTCGAGCTGGTGCCTGCCGATGCTGGCGCACTTCGCGGCGGCGGTGGAGCGGCACGGACACGACCACGGACTGCAGTCCATCCGCCGGGACATCGCCCAGGACCCGATCATGGAGGCCGCCTACCAGCAGGGCCTGCCGCACTGGATCCGCGCGGTCGGCCCGCACGCCGTGGAGCACGACGGGGCGGTTCGCCCGCTTCTGCACCCCGACCCGCGCTGGGGCTCCGACTGCAGGGTGGTGGGGGAGACCCCCAAGACCCTTCAGGACATGGGCTATTCGCGACTGACCCTGGTACTGCGCGAGGCACGCCGTCCGGCTCCCGCCCCGCGTACGGCTCGCCGTGCCCGGCGCACGGCGAGCCACCTCAGCGTGGTGCCCGCGCCGCGCGACTGAGGCTTTTCCGGAGCCCCGGCTCCGTCGGCGTTCAGGTCGCCGACGGCTCCGGGGCTCTTTTGTGTGCGTCGCCCCTCCTGGGCCGCCGGTCTCAGCGGCCGACCACGAGCACGAGCGGAACGCCGGCGCACGGAACCAGCCGCAGACCCCGCCATGCCACCGGCCGCGCCCCCTCCAGCGCGGCCGCGAAGTCCGGCCCCTTGGTCAGTGAACCGGCCAGATGTGCCGGATCGGCCGAGGCGGCCACCCGCCCCCGCGCGTTGACCAGGTGCGCGGGCCCCGGCAGCCCCCGCAGCAGCGGCAGGACGGCCGCCTCGAAGTGCCGCAGATACACGTCGGCCGCGGCCACTCCCGCGAACCGTCCCTCGATGTGCACGGGTGCCGACAGCGTGAGGCTGTACTCGTCGGAACAGAGGTAGTCCACATACGGACCCGCCACCGCCCGTCGTGCGGTGTCACGGGGCAGCGCGAACCAGTCCCAGTGCGTGTAGTCGGAGTACGCCGACTGCGCGGGATCCAGGTCGAGCAGCAATGGCCGTACGTCGCCGTCCGCGCCGGTCTGCCACCACTCCAGCCATGCCGGTACGTCGCTCAAGAGCCCGGGCGCGGCCACGAACCCCACGCCGGAGACCAACTCCTGCCGGGCCAGCCGCGCATGGAGTCCCGGGCGCAGTCCCGCCAGGTCCACGGTCGCGGGCCGCCGCCCCTGGTCGGCCACCCGCGCGAGCAGTGCCGTCGTATCGGCGCGGGTGGCCGCGACGGCGTCGAAGACCGCCTCGAGGGCGGAGCCGACCCGCGCCGCCACGTCCGCCTCGGGCAGAGCGACCAGGCCGGTGCTCCTGCTCATGGGCGCCCTCCCGCGCACAAGGAACCGGATGCCGGCGCGTTACAGGGCGAGGCGCAGCGCGATGAGTCGTGCCGTCGATTCCTGGACGCACCGCTCGGCCAGTTCCCTGGCCGAATCGTCGGCTCCATCCTGCACGGCGGAGATTACGGAGCGGTGACGCTCCACCACCTCTTCACGATAGGTGTCGTCCCCGAGCACGAGGCACAGCAGCGCCCCGACCTCCGTCTGCAGCGCGACCTGCTCCCGGGTGAGCCGGGCGGACTGTGCGGCGGCGGCGAGCTCCACATGGAACCGGCCGTACACCCGGCTGCGCGCCGCCGCGTCCTCGGCCGCCGCGAACTCGTCCAGGGTGCGGCGCAGCTGCTGCAGGTCGTCCGGTTCGGTGCGCTGGGCCGCGAGCCGGGCCGCGGCGCCGGAAACGGCCGTCCAGTGGTCGCCCAGGTCGCGCAGCTCCTCCGTGCTCCAGCCGATCAGCCGCGCCTTGATCCGCTCCTCGCCCGGGTCAGCGGGCAGCGAGACGAAGCTGCCGCCGCCGCGTCCCCGCCGGGTGGTGACCAGACCCTGCTGGCGCAAGGCCATGAGCGCCTCCCGCAAGGTCACGGTGGACACGCCCAGCTGCCCCGCCAGTTCGCTTTCTCCGGGCAGCTGCTCACCGTCGGCGAGCAGTCCGAGCTCGATGGCGTCGCCGAGCCGGCGGACGACCGTCTCCACGCGAGCCCGGGTGTCCACCGGGGTGAACACGGCTCTCCGGGCTCCGCCGCCTCTGTTGTGCTTCACGGCCACCACCTTGCCAGTTGACTCAAGCTTTACCTTAAGGGGGCCTTGAGGTTTGAACTATGACTTCATATCTTTTCGCTTCAACGTAAGAGTGCGCCAGAAAGGTTCCCGTCCATGGAGGGAAGCGCGGGAAGCGCGATCCGGCTGCAGGGGCTGCGGAAGGAGTTCGGTGACACGACCGCCGTGGCCGGGGTCGACCTGGAGATGTCCGACGGGGAGTTCTTCTCGATGCTGGGCCCGTCCGGCTCCGGAAAGACGACCGTCCTGCGCATGATCGCGGGCTTCGAGAGCCCCACCTCCGGAACCATCGAACTGGCAGGCCAGGAGGTCACCGGTCTCGCCCCCTTCGAGCGGGACGTGCACACCGTCTTCCAGGACTACGCGCTCTTCCCGCACATGACCGTGGAGCAGAACGTCGCCTACGGTCTCAAGGTCCGCAAGGTGCCCAAGGCCGAGCGGCTCGTACGGGCCCGCAAGGCGCTCGCGGACGTACGCCTCGAAGGTTTCGGCAAGCGGCGGCCGAGTCAGCTCTCCGGCGGTCAGCGCCAGCGGGTCGCACTCGCCCGTGCGCTCGTCGGCCGCCCACGTCTGCTGCTGCTCGACGAGCCGCTCGGCGCCCTCGACCTCAAGCTGCGCGAGCAGATGCAGGTCGAGCTCAAGGCGCTCCAGCGCGAGGTCGGCATCACCTTCGTGTTCGTCACCCACGACCAGGAGGAGGCCCTGACGATGAGCGACCGCATCGCCGTCTTCAACCAGGGCCGCATCGAACAGGTCGGCACCCCCGCCGAGATCTACGAGCGCCCCGCCACCGCGTTCGTCGCCTCGTTCGTCGGCACCTCGAACCTGATCGAGGGCGAGGCGGCACACCGGGTCGTCGGCGCACCGGGCACGTACAGCATCAGGCCCGAGAAGATCCGGGTGCTCAAGGAGTCAGCCGTCGCGGACGAGCCGGAGCACTCCACCGCCACCGGAACCGTCGCCGAAGTGGTCTACCTCGGAGACTCCACCCGTTTCCTCGTGGACCTCGACGCGGGCGGCCGCCTCACCGCACTCCAGCAGAACCTGGAGACCTCCTCCGAGGACGTCGCCGCCTACCGCGGCACCCGCGTGCGGCTCCAGTGGCACCGCTGCCACACCGTCAAGGTTCCCGACGCCCGCTGACCCCCCACGCCAGGCCCCCTCACGTATGGAGAACGTCGTGCGTCTCACCCGAACCCTCCAAGCCACCACCGCCGTCGCGGTACTGTTCGCGGCCACCGCCTGCGGTTCGTCCGGCTCGGGCGGGTCGTCCTCGTCCACGGGCCTCAACCCGCCCGACCTGAAGGTGCAGTCGAAGCTCGGCAAGAGCGAGGGACAGGTCAACCTCATCGCCTGGGCCGGCTATGTCGAGGACGGCTCCAACGACCCGAAGGTCAACTGGGTCGGCGACTTCCAGAAGCAAACGGGCTGTCAGGTCCACTCCAAGGTCGCGGCCAGCTCCGACGAGATGGTCAAGCTGATGAAGACCGGCGAGTACGACGCCGTCTCCGCCTCCGGCGACGCCTCCCTGCGCCTCATCGCCTCCGGTGACGCGGCCCCCGTCAACACGGACCTCGTGCCGAACTACAAGGACGTCTTCAGCGATCTGAAGCTGCAGGCGTGGAACTCCGTCAAGGGCAAGGCCTACGGCATCCCGCACGGCCGCGGCGCCAACCTGCTGATGTACAACACGGAGAAGGTCAAGCCCGCGCCGACCTCCTGGTCCGCCGTCTTCGACGACGCGGCCAAGTACAAGGGCCACGTGACCGCGTACGACTCCCCGATCTACATCGCCGACGCGGCCCTCTACCTGAAGGCCACCAAGCCCGAGCTGAAGATCAAGGACCCCTACGCCCTCGACCAGAAGCAGTTCGACGCGGCGGTCGCCCTGCTGAAACAGCAGAACGCGAACGTCGGCGAGTACTGGGGCGACTACCTCAAGGAGGTCTCCGCCTTCAAGAGCGGTGACTCCGTGGTCGGCACCACCTGGCAGGTCATCGCCAACCTCGCTCAGAGCGAGGGCGCCAAGGTCAAGGCCTTTGTGCCCAAGGAGGGTTCGACCGGCTGGTCCGACACCTGGATGCTGTACTCCAAGGCCAAGCACCCCAACTGCGCCTATCAGTGGATGAACTGGATCATCTCCCCGAAGGTCAACGCCCAGGTCGCCGAGTACTTCGGCGAGGCCCCGGCCAACGCCAAGGCGTGCGAGGAGACCAGCGACAAGAACTTCTGCACCACCTTCCACGCCGCCGACACGGCTTACTGGAAGAACGTCGCCTTCTGGAACACGCCCATCGAGCAGTGCCTCGACGGCCGAACGGACGTCAAGTGCGTGCCGTACGCCAAGTGGGTCCAGGCCTGGACCGAGATCAAGGGCTGAGGACGCGACGATGACCGCCACCCTGCCTGCCGCCGGCGGGACCCCCGCCCGGCGGCTCGCCGGGCTGCTGCACCGCCGCCCGCGGCTGCGGCTGTCCCTGCTCCTGACCGCCCCCCTGCTGTGGCTGGCCGTGCTCTACCTCGGCTCGCTCGGCGTCCTGCTCGTCTCCGCGTTCTGGACGACGAACTCCTTCACCTCCGAGGTGGTGAAGGTCTGGTCGACGGACAACTTCCACGCGCTGCTGACGACCCCCGTCTTCCGCCAGGTGATCCTCCGCAGTATCGGCGTGGCCCTGGCAGTCACCGCCCTGTGCGCGGTGATCGCGTTCCCGCTGGCCGTCTGCACGGCGCGCGTCGCGAAGCCCAGGTGGCGCCCGCTGCTCGTGGTTGCGATCCTCACGCCGCTGTGGGCGAGCTACTTGGTGAAGGTGTACGCCTGGCGGCTGATCCTGTCCCAGGGCGGGCTCGCCGACTGGATGCTGAAGCCGTTCGGACTGAGCGGCCCCGGGTTCGGACTCCCGGCGGCCGTCATGACCCTGACGTACCTCTGGCTGCCGTACATGATCCTGCCGATCCACACGGCGCTCGATCAGCTGCCCGCCAACCTCCTGGAAGCGTCCGCCGACCTGGGGGCGCGGCCCGGCCGCACCTTCCGTTCGGTCGTACTGCCGATGGTGCTGCCGTCCGTCGCCGCCGGCTCGGTCTTCACCTTCTCGCTCAGCCTCGGCGACTACATCACCGTGCAGATCGTCGGCGGCAAGACCCAGCTGATCGGCAATCTCGTCTACTCCAACATCGAACTCAACCTGCCCATGGCCGCCGCCCTGGGCACCGTTCCCGTGGTGGTCATCGTGCTGTACCTGCTGGCGATGCGCCGCACGGGCGCGCTCAGCAGCCTCTAGAAGAGGTCCCTCGTCATGCAACTGTCCCGCTCCGCGCGCATCGCGCTGCGCATAGCCGCCGGACTCGGCTTCGCGGTGATCTACGTCCCGCTCGCGCTCGTGCTGGCCAACTCCTTCAACCCGGACCGCAGCGCGAGCTGGCCGCCGCCCGGATGGACCTTGCACTGGTGGTCGGTGGCCTGGGAGAACGCCGGCGCCCGCAGTGCGCTGTGGGTCTCGGTGAAGGCGGGCCTCGGCGCCACGGCGATCGCGCTGGTGCTCGGCACGCTGATCGCGTTCGCGGTGGCCCGGCACCGCTTCTTCGGCCGCGACGCCATCTCCTTCGTGGTGGTCCTGCCGATCGCGCTGCCCGGCATCGTCACGGGCATCGCGCTCAACTCGGCGTTCAGCACGGTCCTGGAGCCGCTCGGCGTCGGACTCGGCCTGTTCACCGTGATCGTCGGACACGCCACCTTCTGCATCGTCGTCGTCTTCAACAACGTGGTCGCGCGGCTGCGCCGCACCTCCGGCACGTACGAGGAAGCGGCGATGGACCTGGGTGCCGACACGTTCCGCGCCTTCGTCGACATCACGTTCCCGCTGGTGCGCTCGGCACTGTTCGCGGGCGCGCTGCTGGCGTTCGCGCTGTCCTTCGACGAGATCGTGGTGACGACGTTCACGGCGGGACCGGGCATCGAGACCCTCCCCATCTGGATCTTCAACAACATGACCAGGCCTCAGCAGGCGCCGGTCGTGAACGTGGTGGCGGCGGTCCTCGTCCTGCTGTCGGTGATCCCGATCTACATCGCCCAACGGCTGTCCGCGGACACGGCGACGGAGAGCCGGATCTAGGCCTGTTCCCCTATCCAGGCCTGTTCCCGAATCCAGGCCTGTTCCCGTACCTGCCCACCGCTCAACGGACCGAAGCCGCCGGCGGACGCTCGCGCACGGCGCCGTAGGCGAAGAAATACGCCGGCACCCGGTGAACCCACCGAGACGTGGTGAGCAGCTCGGTCATGCGTCGCGCCCGCTTGCCGTCGCCGAAGGGCGGGCGTCCCGCCAGCAGTTGCCCGATGACCCGCGCGTGTGCGATCCGCTGCAACCCCTGCGTCGCGACCGTGGTGGGCCACCGGCGGCGCTGGATGCGGCGCACATCGCCCAATCCGACGGTGCCGTCGTGGAGCGGCTCGACGAGATACCGGGCGGCGGCCACGGCGTCCTCCACGGCAAGGTTGATGCCGATGCCGAAGACCGGTGACATCGCGTGGGCCGCGTCGCCGATGCACAGCAGCCCCGGGCGGTGCCAGCGCCGGAGGCGGTCGAGCCGTACGTCGAGCAGCTTCACCTCGTCCCAGGACCGCGGTACGTGCACCCGGTCCGCGAGCCATGGGACGGCGTCCCCGTATGCGGACATGAACTGCTCGAGACCGGCGGCGCGGCGCTGGGCGTCGGTTCCCTTGGGGATCAGCGTGGCGCACTGCCAGTAGTCCCCCCGGTCGATCATGGCGGAGATGAATCCGTCCCCCACGGCTCCCACGAGCCCTTGCGGGTCGTCCTCCCGCCGCGGCAGCCGGAACCACCAGGCGTCCATCGGGCAGGTGAACGTCCGCAGTCCCAGCTCGGGCAGCGACCTGGCGAGCGAACCTCGGCCGTCGCAGGCCACCGTGAGGAGGGCCCGCAGCTCACCGGTGCGGCCGTCGGACGTGCGGTACCGCACGCCTGTGACCCTCCCCCGAGTTCTCGGCTTCGCTCGAGCAGAGGAGACCCCCACGTGCTCCCGCAGAAAGGAGGTGGCCTCGGTGTCCATCCGCAGCGAGAAGGACGGCTCGCGCCGGGCCTCGTCCGCGAGCAGGTTGAGAAGGTCCCACTGCGGCACCATCGCGATGTAGTTGTACGGGCCCTGCAGCGCGCCGAGGTCTCCGACGGTGACCGGAGAGCGGTCCGGGCCGAGTGGCAGTTGGACCGTGGTCACGTGCCGCTGCGGCAGTCGGCCGAACCTTTCGGCCAGGCCCAGGTCGTCCAGCAGCGCCAGTGTCGACGGATGCACGGTGTCGCCGCGGAAGTCGCGCAGGAAGTCGCCGTGCTTCTCCAGGACCGTGACCTCCACACCGGCCCGGGCCAGCAGGAGCCCGAGGACCATGCCGGCCGGGCCGCCACCCACCACACAGCACTGGGTCCGCTCCATCGCAAGGGCTCCCTTCTCTGCGTCACCGCTCGGCTCGTCGGCGAAGGCGGCAATGTCCACACTGACACACCTGCGGTGAGTTCATATAAGGCCACAGAATTGTTCTTATGTGGCGTAAATGGTGCAAACCGTACAGCGGGAGGCGTGATGAGTCAGCAGCCGATTCTGCTGCCCTACGGGGACCCGGCCTTCGTGGCGGATCCCTTCCCCCTCTACCGGCAGCTGCGGGACGACGGCCCGGTACGGCGGGCCGTCATCGCCGGTGGAGTGGAGGCCTGGCTGGTGACGCGCTTCGACGACGGTCTCGCGGCCCTGTCCGACCCACGCCTGAGCAGCGACGTCCGTGACGCGTCGGATCCCCGGATCGTGGAGCGCCTGCCGGCCACGGACCGCGGGTCGATGCTGCGCCACATGCTCCGCTCCGACCCGCCCGATCACACCCGACTGCGCCGCCTGGTCTCACAGGCGTTCACCGCGCGCCGGGTGGCCGAGCTGCGGCCCCGTGTCCAGGAGATCACCGACCACCTGCTCGACGCGATCGTGCCGGACGGCCGCGGGGACCTCGTCGCCGACTTCGCTCTGCCGCTTCCGGTCACGGTGATCAGCGAGCTGCTCGGGGTGCCGGTGGAGGACCGGCACGACTTCCAGCGCTGGACCGATGCCATGATCCTCCAGGGGCCGGAGCCACCGGATCCGGCCGTGGTGGACGCGGCATGGCGACAGATGCGCGCCTATCTGACCAAGCTTCTGGAGGTCAAACGCGCCCAGCCGGAGGACGACCTGCTCAGCGCGCTGATCACCGCCCGGGGCGAGGAGCAGCGGCTGGACGAGGACGAGCTCATCGCCATGGCGTTCCTGCTGCTGGTGGCCGGCTACATCACCACGGTCAACCTGATCGGCAACGCCATCGTCGCGCTGCTCGCTCATCCCGACCAGTTGCGGCTGCTGCGGGACGATCCTGAGCTGCTGCCGGGCGCGATCGAGGAGTTCCTCCGCTACGACGGGCCGGTCAATCCCGGCATCGCGCGGTTCGCGCGCGAGGACGTCGAGATCGCGGGCGTGATGATCCCCCGCGGAGCCACCGTCCTGATCGCCTCCGCCATCGCCGACCGCGATCCGGCACGGTTCCCCGACCCCGAGCGACTGGACATCACCCGACGCGACAACGCCCATCTCGCGTTCGGGCACGGCATCCACTACTGCCTGGGCGCGCCGCTGGCCCGGCTGGAGGGCCAGATCGCCATCGCGACCGTGCTGCGCCGCCTTTCCGACCTCGCCCTGGCCGTGCCGCCGAGCGAGCTGCGATGGAAACCCAGTGGTCTGCGCGGGCCCGAGCACCTGCCCGTCACCTTCACGGCAGGTGGCGGGATGCGCGAACGGTCCCGACCTGATCCGGACGACGGCTGAAGGCTCCTTCCTCCGGACCGCGGCCGGTGACGGCCTCGGCTCCACCGTACGCAAATGACTTGCGCTTCTTGCGCTATTCTTGCGCGCATGACGCGACGACTTGCTGAGGTGGCGAAAAGGGTCGGGGTCAGTGAGGCCACGGTCAGCCGGGTGCTCAACGGAAAGCCCGGAGTCTCCGAAGCCACCCGGCAGGCGGTGCTGTCCGCGCTCGACGTGCTTGGCTACGAGCGGCCCACGCAGTTGCGCGGCGAGCGCGCCCGGCTCGTCGGGCTCGTGCTGCCCGAGCTGCAGAACCCCATCTTCCCGGCGTTCGCGGAGGTCATCGGCGGCGCGCTCGCCCAGCTCGGGCTGACCCCCGTGCTGTGCACGCAGACCAGGGGCGGCGTCTCCGAGGCCGACTATGTGGCGTTGCTGCTGCAACAGCAGGTCTCCGGGGTCGTCTTCGCCGGCGGCCTGTATGCACAGGCCGACGCCCCGCACGATCACTATCGGCAGCTTGCGGACCGCAACATTCCGGTCGTCCTGGTCAACGCGGCCATCGAGCACCTCGGGTTCCCCGGTGTGTCCTGCGACGACGCGGTGGCGGTCGAGCAGGCCTGGCGGCATCTGGCCTCGCTGGGCCATGAGCGGATCGGGCTCGTGCTCGGGCCCGGCGACCACGTGCCGTCGGCGCGGAAGCTGGCCGCGGCGCGGACGATCGCCCCGGACCTGCCCGACGAACACGTCGCACGGGCCATGTTCTCGATCGAGGGCGGCCACGCGGCCGGCGCCCGGCTCATCGACCGAGGGGTCACCGGGTTCATCTGCGCCAGCGACCCGCTGGCGCTTGGCGTCGTACGGGCCGCTCGCCGCAAGGGACGTGACGTTCCGTCACAGATCTCGGTCGTGGGCTACGACGACTCCGCGCTGATGAACTGCACCCAGCCGCCGCTCACCACCGTCCGGCAGCCGATCGAAGCCATGGGGAGGGCCGTGGTCGAACTGCTCAACGCGCAGATCGGAGGCAGTTCCGTGCCGGCCGATGAGCTGCTGTTCGAGCCCGAGTTGGTGGTGCGTGGATCCACCGCGCAGGCTCCCCGTGACTGAGATCCACGCTGCTGTCGATTAATTACAGATTCTGCGCGATATCTTGCGGAGAGATGTCGGCGGTGCTTGAGTGTGCGGCGCCAGACACGGCGGTGTGCACGCCTCGCGCTGCCCTGGGCCCTCCCCACTCCTGCCCAGAGGGGTCCACCGATGAGAAGCACCGGGTTCCGTCGTACCTTCGTCGCGCTCAGCGTCTGTTCCCTCGCCCTCACCGCCTGCGGGTCGAACGGTGACTCGGCCAGTGGCAAGACCCGTATCACCGTCAACTGCATGCCGCCGAAGAGCGCCAAGGTCGACCGCGGCTTCTTCGAGCAGGACATCGCATCCTTCGAGAAGCAGAACCCGGACATCGACGTCGTCGCCCATGACGCCTTTCCCTGCGAGGACCCCAAGACCTTCGACGCCAAGCTCGCCGGCGGCCAGATGGAGGATGTGTTCTACACGTACTTCACCGACGTCCGGCACGTCGTCGACGTCAACCAGGCCGCCGACATCACCGGCTACGTCACGGAGCTCAAGAGCTACGACACCATCCAGAAGCAGCTGCGCGACATCTACACCGTCGACGGGAAGATCTACGGCATCCCCCGCACCGGCTACTCGATGCACCTGCACGACATGCGCTGGACCGACGACTCGATGGGCAGCAAGCAGCTCCTCGTCATCAACGACGTCCAGCAGCTGATGGGCTCCGGCAAGCTCGGCATGTACCTCTCCGCGCCCGACAACATCCCGATCCTGGTGAAGGAGAAGGGCGGCAACTACAAAGACCTGGCGCTCGCCCCCATGCCCGGCGGCAAGGGCACGCTCATCGGCGGCGACGGCTATATGTTCAGTAAGAAGGACGCTCCCGCCCGGATCAGGGCCGGGCTGAAGTGGCTCGACCACATGTTCCTCACCCCGGGCAAGGGCTTCCTCGGCGACTACGTCCGCGCCGAGAAGGCGAACGCCCCGGTCGGCCTGCCCGAGCCGCGCCTGTTCACCGGCGCCGCCGACGCCCGGGACCAGCAGGTCAAGAAGGCCAACGCCAACGTCCCCGTCGAGAACTACCAGGCGTTCCTCGACGGCAACCAGCACCTGACGATGAAGATCGAGCCGCCTCAGGCGCAGCAGATCTACTCCGTCCTCGACGGCGCCGTCTCCGCCGTAACCTCCCGATCGTCCACACCAGCCTGCTCAACGACCCGCTCGGCATCTGGCTGCCCGCCGTCGCCAATGCCTTCAACCTCTACCTCCTCAAGCGGTTCTTCGACCGGATCCCGCGGGACGTCCTGGAGGCCGCCGAGATCGACGGCGCCGGTCGGCTGCGCACCCTGTGGTCGATCGTGCTGCCGATGTCCCGGCCGGTCCTCGGCGTGGTGTCGATCTTCGCACTGGTCGCGGTGTGGCAGGACTTCCTGTGGCCGTTGATGGTCTTCTCCGACACCGACAAACAGCCCATCAGTGTGGCGCTCGTCCAGCTGTCGCAGAACATCCCGCTGACCGTGCTCATCGCCGCGATGGTGATCGCCGGCATCCCCATGGTCGTGATGTTCCTGGTCTTCCAGCGGCACATCATCGCCGGGATCAGCGCAGGCAGCACAAAGGGCTGACTCGGCCCACCCCCCTCACAGAAAGGCACGCACCGTGGGACAGCCCACCCCTGCCCCGATCGACCAGGACTGGTGGCGCACCGCCGTCATCTACCAGGTGTACGTCCGCAGCTTCGCGGACGGCGACGGCGACGGCACCGGTGACCTCGCGGGCGTCCGCGCCAGGCTCCCCTATCTCGCCGAACTCGGCGTGGACGCCCTCTGGTTCAACCCCTGGTATCTCTCGCCGATGAAGGACGGCGGCTACGACGTCGCCGACTACCGCGCCATCGACCCCGCCTTCGGCACCCTCGCCGACGCCGAGAAACTCATCGCGGAGGCACGGGAGTCGGGCATCCGCACGATCGTGGACATCGTGCCGAACCACGTCTCGGACCAGCACCCGTGGTTCCGTGCCGCCCGCGCCGGCGGCCCCGAGCGCGCCCTGTTCCACTTCCGTCCGGGACGTGGCCCGCGCGGTGAACTGCCCCCCAACGACTGGAAGTCCCAGTTCGGAGGCCCCGCCTGGACCCGGCTGGAGGACGGCGAGTGGTTTCTGCACCTCTTCGCCCCCGAGCAGCCCGACCTCAACTGGGCCCACCCGGCCGTCCGCCAGGAACACGAGGACGTGCTGCGGTTCTGGTTCGAGCGCGGTGTGGCGGGCGTACGCATCGACTCGGCGGCCCTGCTCGCCAAGGACCCGGACCTGCCGGACTTCGTCGAGGGCCGCGACCCGCACCCGTACGTCGACCGCGACGAACTCCACGACATCTACCGCTCCTGGCGCGCGATCGCAGACGAGTACTACGGCGTCTTCGTCGGCGAGGTCTGGCTCCCCGACAGCGAGCGCTTCGCCCGCTATCTGCGCCCCGACGAACTCCACACCGCCTTCAACTTCGCCTTCCTGTCCTGCCCTTGGGACGCGGCCGCGCTGCGTACGGCGATCGACCAGACCCTCGCCGAGCACGTGCCCGTGGGCGCACCGGCGACCTGGGTGCTGTGCAACCACGACGTGACCCGCACGGTCACCCGGTACGGCCGCGCTGACACCGGTTTCGACTTCGCCACCAAAGCCTTCGGCACCCCCACCGATCTGGCCCTCGGTACCCGGCGCGCCCGGGCCGCCGCCCTGCTCTCGCTCGCCCTGCCCGGCTCGGTCTACGTCTACCAGGGCGAGGAACTCGGCCTGCCCGAGGCGGAGCTGCCGCTGCAGAGCATCCAGGACCCCATGTACTTCCGCTCCCAGGGGCTCGACCCGGGCCGTGACGGCTGCCGGGTGCCCCTGCCCTGGACGGCCGACGCCGCCTTCGCGGGCTTCGGGTCACGCGCGGAGCCCTGGCTGCCCCAGCCCGCAGGCTGGTCCGTGTATGCCGCCGACCTCCAGGCGGCGGACCCGCGCTCGATGCTCTCCCTCTATCGCGAGGCGATAGCGATACGGCCGGCATTCGGCGACGGCCCCCTCACCTGGCTGCCTGCACCCGAGAGCGTCCTCGCGTTCAGCCGCGCGGAGGGACGCCTGACCTGCGTGGTGAACCTCGCCGACGCGCCCGCCGACCTGCCGGCGCACTCCGCGCTCCTGCTCAGCAGCGGCCCCCTGGACGCACAGGGGCGGCTGCCGAGGGACACAGCGGCCTGGCTCCGCAGCTGAGGCCGCACCGCTGTCCCGTACCCCCACCACGAAGGGATCAGCACATGCACAGCACCATCTACAGATCTGTCAGGCCCATGTCAGCCCTTGGGGCGGTCGTCGCCCTTGCGGCCGGCATGCTCGTCACCCTGGCTCCCGCCGCGCACGCGGCAGCGGGCGCCGACCTGCCCTTCACCTCGGTCGAGGCCGAGTCGGCCACCACCACCGGCACGCGGATCGGCCCCGACTACACCCAGGGCACCCTCGCCTCGGAGGCGTCCGGACGCCAGGCCGTCCGGCTGGACGCCGGTCGGCGCGTCGAGTTCACCGTGCCGCGCGCGGCACGGTGAACGTCGCCTACAGCGTCCCCGACGGCCAGTCCGGCACGCTGAACGTCTACGTCAACGGCACCAGGCTCACAAAGACCCTCCCGGTCACCTCCAAGTACTCGTACCTGGACACCGGTTGGATCCCTGGCGCCAAGACCCACCACTTCTTCGACAACGCCCGGCTGCTGCTCGGCCAGAACGTGCAGGCGGGGGACAAGGTCGCCTTCGAAGCGACCAACACCCAGGTCACTGTGGACGTCGCCGACTTCGAGCAGGCGGCCGCGGCGGCCACCCAGCCTGCCGGATCGGTCTCCGTCACATCCAAGGGAGCCGACCCGAGCGGTCAGGGCGACTCCACTCAGGCCTTCCGGGACGCCATCTCCGCCGCCCAAGGGGGAGTGGTCTGGATCCCGCCGGGCGACTACCGGCTGACGTCCTCGCTGAGCGGAGTGCAGAACGTGACCCTCCAGGGCGCAGGCAGCTGGTACTCCGTCGTGCACACCTCGCGCTTCATCGACCAGACCGGCTCCTCGGGCAACGTCCACATCAAGGACTTCGCGGTCATCGGTGAAGTCACCGAGCGTGTCGACTCCAGCCCCGACAACTTCGTCAACGGCTCGCTGGGACCGAACTCGAGCGTCTCCGGCATGTGGATCCAGCACCTCAAGGTCGGCCTCTGGCTGACCGGAAACAACGACAACCTGGTCGTCGAGAACAACCGCATCCTCGACACCACCGCCGACGGCCTCAACCTCAACGGCAACGCCCGCGGCGTCCGCGTCCGCAACAACTTCCTGCGCAACCAGGGCGACGACTCGCTCGCCATGTGGTCGCTGTATGCGCCGGACACCGGCAGCAGCTTCGAGAACAACACGATCTCGCAGCCGAACCTCGCCAACGGCATCGCGGTCTACGGCGGCACCGACCTGGCGGTCGGGAACAACCTGATCGCCGACACCAACGCCCTCGGCAGCGGCATCGCGATCTCCAACCAGAAGTTCCTGGACCCCTTCTCCCCACTGGCCGGCACGATCACGGTCGACGGCAACATGCTCGTCCGCACGGGCGCCATGAACCCCAACTGGAACCACCCGATGGGCGCCCTGCGCGTGGATTCGTACGACAGCGCCGTCAATGCGACCGTGAACATCACCGACACGACGATCAGCGACAGCCCGTACAGCGCCTTCGAGTTCGTCTCCGGCGGCGGGCACGGCTACGCCACGAACAACGTCACCGTCAGCGGGGCGACCGTCACCAACACCGGCACGGTCGTCGTCCAGGCCGAGACGCAGGGGACGGCGAAGTTCAGCAACGTCCAGGCCACAGGGGTGGGGTCGGCGGGCGTCTACAACTGCCCCTACCCGTCCGGCTCCGGCACCTTCACGCTGAACGACGGCGGCGGCAACTCAGGCTGGAACAGCACCTGGTCGGACTGCTCCACCTGGCCGCAGCCGGGCCAGGGCAACCCTCCCCCTGACCCGAACCGCAACCTGGCCAAGGGCCGTCCGGCCACCGCGACCGGCTCCCAGGACGTCTACACACCGGACAAGGCGGTCGACGGCGACGCCAACTCCTACTGGGAGTCCACCAACAACGCCTTCCCGCAGTCCTGGACGGTGGATCTCGGTTCGGCGCAAGCCGTGCGCCGACTAGTGCTCAAGCTGCCGCCGCTGTCGGTCTGGGGCGCGCGCACCCAGACCATCACCGTGCTGGGCAGCACCGACGGCTCGGCATACTCGACGGTGGTCGGCTCGCAGGGCTACCGCTTCGACCCGGCGACCGGCAACACGGCGACCGTCTCGCTGCCGAGCGGCACCAACCTGCGGTGGCTGCGGCTGACCGTCAGCGCCAACACCGGTTGGCCCGCAGGTCAGTTCAGCGAGGTGGAGGCGTACTCGACCTCGTGACCCTGCGCGGCCCCGCGCTTCGCCGCCTGGATCTGCCCGTACACAGGGGTCCGCAGTTCGGCGAATCGCGGGGCCACCCGGGGCGGGTGGGGTGGACCTGGCGTCACAGATCCAGGACGAGTCGCTTCCCCCGGCAGCGGGACACACAGATCAGCATGGTCTCGCCCGCCTCCCGCTCCTCGTCCGTGAGGACCGAGTCACGGTGGTCCGGGGTGCCCTCCAGAACGTCGGTCTCGCAGGTCCCGCAGGTGCCCTCGGTGCAGGAGTAGAGCACCTCGACGCCCGCGGCCCGCACGGTGTCGAGCACGGAGACGCCGGGCGCAACGGTGAGGGTACGGCCGCTCTGCGACAGCACGACCTCGAACTCGGTGTCCTCGCCGGTCTCCTGCTCCTTCGGCTGGAAGCGCTCCATGTGCAGCGCCCCGGCCGGACTCCGGCCCTGGACCGCGTCGAGCAGCGGACCGGGTCCACAGCAGTAGACCAGCGTGCCGTCGGGGACGTCGTCGAGCACCGCATCGAGGTCCAGCAGCCCGGTCTCGTCCTGCGGGGCGACGGTGACCCGGGCCCCGTACCGGCTCAACTCGTCGGTGAAAGCCATGGAGTTACGGGTGCGGCCGCCGTACAGCAGGGTCCACTCGGCGCCCGCGGCCTGGGCCGAGGCGAGCATCGGCAGGATGGGGGTGATGCCGATGCCGCCCGCGATGAAGCGATAGCGGGGCGAGGAGTGCAGCGCGAAGTGGTTGCGCGGTCCTCGTACCCGGACCTTGTCCCCTTCGCCCAACTGCTCGTGCACGTAGGCCGATCCGCCGCGCCCGTCGGGCTCGCGGAGAACGGCGATCCGCCACGCGTGCCGGTCGGCGGGATCGCCGCACAGTGAGTACTGCCGCTCCAGGCCCGGCCCGAGCACGACGTCGATGTGGGCGCCCGGCTCCCAGACCGGGAGCTGCTCGCCCAGCGGGTGGCGCAGGGTGAGGGCGAGCACGCCGTCGGCCGCCGACTCCCGGCGCTCGACGACGAGTTCGGCTTCGAACACGGTCATGAGCTGGTTCCTCGCGGCTGGTGTCCTTCGGGGTGGGCGAGCATCCACTCCCACATCTCCACCGGGTCCTGGGCGCTGTGCTCGGCGCCGCAGTGGCAGGTGCCGTGCAGGATGTCCGTGCCCGGGAGCCAGTCGATGCGGTAGATCTCGCCGGTGGGGCTGCTCACTGGACCTTCTCCACCGGCTTGTCGCCCTCCTCGACCAGACGGGCGAGGATACGGCGGGCGGCCAGGCCGCCGGTGTCGATGTTGATGCTCAGCTCCTGGTAGCCATTGCGCTCGGTGCCCAGCGTCTTCTGCAGCAGGGTGAGTGCGTTGACGTCCTGCATGACGACCGTGTGGTTGAAGTCGCGCAGAAACGTGGTGACTTCGTCGTCGTCCTTCGCGAAGTCCCGGGAGACCGCCCAGAAGTCGTACACCTTGCCGTCCGTGGACGGGGTGATCGCGTAGGTGATCTCGGTGTGGAAGCCGTTGGGGTCGGTGCCGTCCGGCTCGGGGAGCACACCGACCGGGGCGACACGGCTGTGCAGGAGGTAGAGGCACGGGGCGTGGTACTCGATGTCCTGCCAGCGGGTGATCCGGCCTTTGATGCCGGTGGAGTTGGCGTAGAAGGGCGGGCACTCGGCGTCGTCCATGTGCCTGCTGACACGGACGATTCCCGCGCCCTCGTCGACCTCGGTGGTGATCGGCGTCTCGGCGACCTCGGGCGTGCCGATGTAGCCGCCGTGCAGATACGTCTCGTGGGAGAGGTCGAGCAGGTTGTCGACCAGGAGGCCGTAGTCCGCGTCGATGGGCTCCATGCCCTTGACGGTGACCCAGTCCGGGGAATCGAGGTGGCGGGCCCGCGGGATGCTCCGGGGGTCGGCGAGCGCCGGGTCACCGATCCACACCCACACGAGGGAGTCCTGCTCGACGACGGGGTACGAGGCGACACGGGCCGTACGCGGGATGCGCTTCTGCCCGGGCACGTACACACACGTGCCCGTCGTGTCGTATGTGAACCCGTGGTACCCGCACACGATCCGGTCCCCGTCCAGCCGGCTCTCCGACAGAGGGAAGCGACGGTGGATACAGCGGTCCGCGAGCGCGACCGCGGTGCCGTCGTCCTCGGTGCGGTAGAAGACGAGCGGTTCACCGAGGATCGTACGACCGAGCAACTCGCGCCCGACCTCATGGCTGTAGGCGGCGACGTACCACTGGTTCCTGGCGAAGTCGGTCATGTGCGGCATGGCGTTCCCGTCCCTGAGAGCGGGGCGCCGTCGCCCCGCGAGCCGTGGTTGGACTCAGGGTCCTGACGGCTGGGGCCGCCGCGCAAGGCGGCTTCTGCCAGGCGGAAGTGCTTCAATAAAAGGGCTGGTCAGAGCCCTGGTCTGCGTGTTGCTGAGCACTGGCAAAGTGGCGGAGTGGCGCCGCTGGGCGGTTTGCTCCCGGGGCGGCCGCAGACGGTCGTGGCGAACACGTCCGCTCGCGCCGCTGCCCCGATTCCGTTGGCGGCGATCACCTTCTTGGTCTGTGCCTGGGACTGTCTACCCCCACGGCCCCCACAGTTTCTGGGCCTCGCCCATGGAGCCGGAGAGGCGGCGACGTGGACGCGTTTCGCCGCGTCGTGGCTCGCGGAACAGATCAGTGCTCCCACGCATCACGGAGTTTGACGGGCGTCGACCGGTCCGGACAATTCGGCTTCCCGTCTGTGGAGTCCGTTCGCCAACGGCACTCGCGCGCGGCGCCCGCCGCACCGACCGCCCCGACCGGAACGGGTTGAACTGAGCCCGGCGGCACCGGAGTTCGCTTGCCTGACAACTTCGACGCGGACGCCCGTCCTCAGGCATGACCGGCTGACGATTCGTCAGGATGGTCGCCAGAGATGGTCGCCAGAGTAGGGTGGCGGACGGAGTAGTTTGAAATCTTAAACGTCTACCCAATGGGAGAACGTCATGCGCGTCGCGATCAGCGGGTCCACGGGACTCATCGGCTCCGCCCTCACCCGCTCACTGCTCGCCGACGGTCATCGCGTGGTGCGCCTGACCCGTCCCGCGACGGTGTCCTCGCCGGCCGACGGCAGTGAGTGGGCGCACTGGGACCCCGCCGGCGGCCGGCTGGATCCGGCTGTCCTGGACGGTGTCGACGCCGTGGTGCACCTGGCCGGAGCCGGAGTCGGCGACCGGCGGTGGAGTGAGGCGTACAAGCAGGAGATCCGCCGGAGCCGACTCCTGGGGACGCAGGCCATTGCCCAGGCATGCGCCGAGTCGGCCACACCGCCCCGAGCCCTGGTGTCGGCCTCCGCGACCGGCTACTACGGTGACACCGGCGACCGGGCCGTCGAGGAGAGCGAGCCGGCGGGGAGTGACTTCCTGGCCTCTGTCTGTGTCGACTGGGAGGCCGCTGCTGCACCGGCCGAGCGGGCGGGCGTGCGTGTGGTGCATCCGCGTACCGGACTGGTGGTCTCCGCCAAGGGTGGCGCCTGGGGCAAGCTGTTTCCGCTCTTCCGCCTGGGGCTCGGCGGACGGCTCGGCTCCGGTGACCAGTACTGGCCCTTCATCTCCCTGCCCGACCATATTGCGGCGCTGCGTTACGCGATCGACAACGAGGAGCTTTGCGGGCCGCTCAACTTCACGGGACCTGAACCGCTGACGAACCGTGAGATCACCCGCGCCATGGGCCGCGTGCTGCACCGGCCCACCCTCGCCGCCGTCCCGGCCTTCGCGCTGAAGGCCGTTCTCGGTGAATTCGCCTCGGGAGTCACCGGCAGCTGTCGCGCCGTCCCCACGGGGCTGTTGAAGGCGGGGTTCGCTTTCCGTCAACCCACCATTGAGGACGCCCTCCACTCGGCTCTGCAGCCGAACTGAAGAAGTGCATGATTCATACACTGAAGGTGCGGTTTCGACCGCAGCGGACGCAAGGTCACACTCACCGAGACCGGGCGGGCGTTCGCGACGGAGTGCCGCAAGCTCGTGGCGGCCGCGCAGCAGGCGCAGCAGGCCGCCACTCAGGCCGAGGCGGGGCTGGTCGGCACGCCTACGGATCGGAGTGGTGGCCTCGACGGTCGGCGAACCCCCGCTGGGCACTATCGCCGCTTTGCGGGAGGAGTGCCCTCGTGTCGAGTTGCAGATCTCGGAGGTCGACGGGCCGGGACATAGCCGCGGACCGGGCGGTCGGCCGACCGGGACAGCCGGGCCCCCTCCACGGCGGCCTGGGAGCTGTCCGCCGACGTCAACTCCTCCCCCGGGTCCGCGAGTTGGCCGACGAATCGCAGCCGACGGGCGGGACGCGGGCTGTGGACGGTGACCCCGGTCAGTTCGCGCACGGCGGCGAGCGCGCGCACATGGTTCTGCCCCGGCGGCCCCTGCGCCCCTGTCTTCGGCGACCAGGAACACCCACTGGTCCTCGAAGACGTCTTGGTCCTGGAAGACGTCGACGGACGGGAAACCGGAGATGACGCCATGCGGCAGAAACGCCCCCTTCGACGGTGCTCAACACAGTCGCGGGCTCTTCGGCGACGGCGATGTCGGGGGGCCGCTGGAAGCGCAGCAGGACGCCGGGGGCCTCGGCGAGCACCTCGCGTGCCGGCGCCGCGCCGAAGACGGTGACCGCGTAGTCGGAGGCGAGCAATGTGAACCGGCGTTCCTCGGTGGCCGGATCGAAGTCGGCCCGGCTGCCGAAGACCAGCTCCAACAGGTCGCAGGCGGCGGTGGTGCGGTTCAGCAGCATCATGCCCAGGGGTGTCAGCTCGTAAGGCCCGCTGCCGTGGACGAGAAGTTCGTCGCCGAAGTGTCGGCGCAGCTTCGCCGGCGCGGCGGCGCTCATCGCGGGCCGGCTGAGCCCGACGCGCCTAACGGCCCGGGTTACGTTGCGCTCCTCCAGCAGCGCCCGCAGCGCGGGCACAAGGTTGAGATCCAGGGCGGCCAGGTTCACGAGATCCCCCCGCCGCACGGACCGCATCAACTCATGGCGTCATCGGTGCTCGGGGATTCCGGGTTTCTGCGGCCGGTGCCGGGCCGCTTGGAGAGGCGTTCGATGTCGTGCGCAGTGATGATCCCGACGAGTCGGCCGCCGTCCGTGACCAGGATGGGCAGCCCGCTCTCCGGGCTCAGGCGGTCCAGGACTCCGCTCAGCGGTTCGTCCGCTGTCGCGAGGGTGCACCGTGACAGCGGGGACGCGACATCGCGTATGCGCAGCTCGTCGCGGCGCTCGGGCGGCACGGTGGAGGCCAGCCGGGCCGGCCGTACGACGCCGCTGGGGCGGCCGTCGAAGTCCACGAGCGGCACTGCCGAGTGACGTGCCTGGGGCGTCACGCCGGACGCTTCGGTGAGGAAGCGGTCCACCGTCAGCCAGTCCGGAGCAGTGACGACCGGACTGGTCATCGCCTCGCCCGTTCGCACGCCCCGCAGGGCCGCGTGGAGCTCGGCCCACCGCCGCTCGGCCCCGGCGGTGACCGCCACGAACATGCCGATGAGCACCAGCCACAGCCCGCCCGGGTTGCCCCTCACGAACACCAGCCAGCCCGCCCCGGCGAGCACCATGCCGATGACCTGGCCACTTCGCCCGGCCGCACGCTGGCCCCGGTCACGGTCACCGGTGCGCCACCACAGCGCGGCCTGCAGCACCCGGCCTCCGTCGAGCGGTGCGGCGGGCAGCAGATTGAAGACTCCCAGGAGCAGGTTCGTGCCGCCCAGCCACCACAGCACGGCGGTCGGTATCCGCCAGGCCGGCGACGCGCCCGCCGCGGCCGCGGCACCCAGAGCCGCCCCGCCCAGCAGCAGGCTGGCGAGCGGCCCGCTGAGGGCGACCGTGAACGCCGACCGTGCCGTCGTCGGCAGGCTCATTCGGGTCAGGCCGCCCAGCGCCCACAACGTCATGTCCTGCACGGGGATACCGGCCCGGCGCGCTGTCAGTGCGTGCGCCGCCTCGTGCGTCACGAGACTCAGCAGCAACAGCAGAGCACCGGCGACCCCGGCGACCGCGTACACCAGCGGTTCCTGGCCCGGCGCGTACGCGGGCAGTGTCCGGCTGCCCAGGCCGTAGGCGAAGAGCAGCATGATCAGCGGCACGCTCCAGTGGGCGCGCAACTCCAGCCCCCGGACGCTACCGATCCGGATCGAACCCTTCATCGTCATCACCCGCTTGCGGGGACACGGGGCGACACGGCGCACGGCCACCGGCCGGCTTCCGCCCTCTGCTCCCCATACGTCCATCGTCCGTCCGCCGCCCCAGGACCGGAAACCGTCTGTGGGTACGGCGTCGGCGCGCCCGGGGTGCCCTCCATGCCCTGGGCCGCCGCCCGCGATCACCGCCGCGCGGGCGGAAGCGGCGCCGCGGATCTACGGTGGTTCGAGAGATCGCCTGGGAAGCGAAGCTGCAGTGCGGAGGAGGCCGCGATGGAGGAGCAGTTCGTCTGGGTGACGACACGCCGTATCCGACCGGGGACGCTGGAGGAGTTCGAGCGTGCCTGGCGCCCCGACCCCTACCCGGAGGGCCTGCGGCGCGCCTACGCCTACTGGTCCGAGGACGCGCAGGAGATCACCGGGGTGTCGTTCTGGGACTCAAAGGAAGCATGTGACTCCTGGCGGGACTCCGAGCCGGAGGCTCGGCGGCGTACGGCCATGGCCCCGTACGTCGTCGAGGAGAAGGAGGGCTTCTACCGCGGTCGAGCGCTTGCCCTTCGCCACTAGAAAACGCACACCGACGGGCGATGGACGCCGAGCCGCCCCTTTCACTCGGTCGGATTCGCCCGTCTTTAGTGTATTTTCGTAACGTCGCCTGGATTGTCTACAGGTGGGAAGTGGTCCGAATGGCTCACGACGGTCGGAGTGACGACCTCATGGCACGCAGCCGTGAGCGCTTCCTGGCCGGTGAGTCGGCGGGCCCGGGGGTGCGAAGCGAGATCCTCTCCTCCTGGAGCCGCTGCCAGTCCCTGGGCCTGCTCCCGAGCCTCGGGACCACCTACCGGGGAGAACCCGACCTGAACACCGAGCTCGTCCACGCGGCGCAGCCGGTGCTCGACGGGTTGGGGGCCGCGATCGCCGACACCTGGTCGACCGTGATCCTTACCGATGGCGAGGGCCTGGTGCTCCGCTGCCTGGCCGGCGAGCCGCAGATGACCCGTTATCTCGACGAGGCGGGGGGAGGGGCTCCCGGCTTCAGCTTCCACGAGTCCTGCGCCGGTACGACGTCCATCGGGCTCGCGCTCGTGGAGCGGCGTACCAGCCATGTCTACGGTCATGAACACTTCGCTGACGCATGGGTCGTGCAGGGCTGCGTGGCCGTGCCCGTGCACGAGCCCTTGAGCGGGCGCATCGTCGGCATTGTGGACCTTGCGACCGAGCGGTCCGAGTTCACCCCGACGTTGGAAACCATGGGGCGCAACGCCGCTCACGCCATTGAACGAAGGTTGCTGGAGCAGAAGACCGACCGGGAGCGCGCACTGCTGCAGGCCTACATGCGCCATGCGCGGGCACCGGACTCCAGGGAAGGCAGGCGATGTCTCCTCGGCGCCCCGGCCGAGGAGATACTGAACGGGTCCGACCGGCTCATCCTGGAGGAGAAGGCGGCAGGACTGATCGCCTCGGGTCAAAGAGCCGCCATCCAGGTACCCGTCTCCGGCGGCCGGGTGGCCACACTTCTGGCGCGGCCGGTGGGCGACGCGGTCGAGGGGATCGCCGTCGAGGTCATCCTTCCCGCAGGCCGCGCGCTGTTCGTCACGGACCGGACGCCCGCTTCCAGGCCGGACGTGCCCCGGACCGACACGCTCGGGACGGCCGGGCTCCCCGGTGCCCGGAACGGCCCTCCCGCCACGGCTCCGTCGCCTGCCACGGTTCCGTCTCCCACGGCGGTTCCCTCTCCCACGGCGGTTCCCTCTCCCACAGCGGTTTCGACCCCCGGCGAGGACCGGCGGCAGCGCCACCGATGGCTGCTGACCGTCGGGGAACCGGGGGTCGGCAGGCTCGCCCTCACGGCGCGGCGCCGCCTGGAGCTGTTGCGCGAGTCCAGCCGCCGCATCGGCACCACCTTGGACGTGGTCCGCACCGCCGAGGAACTGGCCGAGGTGGTGGTCGAGAACTTCGCCGACGCCGTCACCGTCGACCTGTACCCTCCGGTGCTCCAGGGGGACGAGCCCTCGGCGGCCGACGGGCTGCTGATGCAGCGCGCCGCAGTGGGCGGGGTGGACGGGCTCCCCTTCCCCGGGGTGGACGAGCAGATCAGCTTTGACCCCACCGGCCCGCAGGCCCAGTGTCTGGCCAGCGGCTCTCCGACGATGGAGGCGGACCTGACGGCGGCGCGATGCTGGGCCACCCCTGACCCGGAACGCTCCGCGGAGATCCTCGACCGGGGCATACACTCCCTCATCAGCGTCCCGCTGAGCGCCCGCGGCGTGCCCCTGGGGGTGGCCAGCCTCTACCGCTCGCGACGATCCGCTCCCTTCGAGGACGACGACGCCTCCCTGGCCGCGGAGCTGGTCGCCTGCGCCTCGCTCTGCATCGACAACGCGCGCCGCTACACCCGCGAGCACGCCACGGCCCTCGCCCTTCAGCGCAGTCTGCTCCCGCAGGACCTGCC
Organism: Streptomyces sp. NPDC001634; assembly: GCF_040298185.1. Taxonomy (NCBI): domain Bacteria; kingdom Bacillati; phylum Actinomycetota; class Actinomycetes; order Kitasatosporales; family Streptomycetaceae; genus Streptomyces; species Streptomyces sp. NPDC001634. The sequence goes on from NZ_JBEOZU010000009.1 coordinate 101,125, forward strand.
CGAACAGAACGCGCTGGAGGTCGCATACCGATATCTGCCCGCCCACATCGGAGTCAGCGGCGACTGGTTCGACGTGATCCCCCTGTCGGGGGCCCGCGTAGCGCTCGTCGTGGGCGACGTGGTCGGCCACGGCGTCCACGCCGCCGCCACCATGGGGCGGCTGCGCACCGCAGTGCACAACTTCTCCTTGTTCGAACTCACCCCCGACGAACTCCTCACGCATCTTGACGACCTGGTCGCCCGGATGGCAGGGGAGGAGAGCAGCATGGACGGCTTCATCGGAGCCACCTGCCTGTACGGGGTGTACGACCCGACAACGCGACGCTGCAGCCTCGCCCGTGCGGGACACCTGCCCCCGGCGCTCATCTCCTGCGACGGGACGGTGACCTTCCCCGAGGTACCCGCCGCGCCGCCGCTCGGCCTGGGCGGATTCCCCTTCGAGACGGTCGAGATCGAGCTACCGGACGCAAGCCAGCTGGTGCTCTACACCGACGGGCTCGTCGAGGACCGCGAACTGTGCATCGAGACCGCGCTGGAGGAACTCCGGCGGACTCTCGGCCACCCCGACCGCTCCCCTGAGGAGACCTGTCAGGCCGCCATCGCGGCCCTGCCGCAATCCCGGCCGAACGAGGACGACGTCACCCTGCTCGTCGTGCGCCCCCGCGGTCTGGACCCCTCGGACATGGCCTCCTGGGACGGCCTTCCCCAGGACCCGGCCATCGTGTCCGAGATCCGCGGTGCGGTCCTTCGGCAACTCGCGCGCTGGGAGCTGGAGGAGATCGGCTTCACCACCGAGCTGATCCTCAGCGAACTGCTCACCAACGCCATCCGTCACGCCACCGGACCCGTCTCGGTTCGGCTGCTGCGCGACCGGACGCTCATCTGCGAGGTCGCCGACACCAGCAGTACCTCCCCCCATCTGCGCCAGGCCACCACGACCGACGAAGGCGGTCGCGGCCTGTTCCTCGTCGCCCAGCTCGCCCAGCGCTGGGGAACCCGTCACACGCCCCGCGGCAAGGTCATCTGGGCCGAGCAGCCGCTGCCCGGGGGCTGACCCGCGGTCCGGCCGCCGATCCGCGCCCGCTCGCCGCACCGGGGAAGGCGCCACACGGAGGGACCCGGCCAGGCAGGAGACCATGGCTTTCGAATCTCAGTACGACTTCGTCATCGTCGGCGGAGGCTCCGCCGGATGCGCGCTGGCGGCGCGGTTCAGCGCAGATCCCGCAAACCGGGTGCTGGTGCTCGAAGCCGGGCGCCCCGACTACCCGTGGGACGTGCTCATCCACATGCCCGCGGCCCTGACCTTCCCCATCGGCAGCCGGTTCTACGACTGGAGGTACGAGTCCGAGCCGGAGCCCTTCATGCACGGGCGCCGGATCCACCACGCCCGGGGCAAGGTGCTCGGCGGCTCCAGCAGCATCAACGGAATGATCTTCCAGCGGGGCAATCCCCTGGACTACGAACGCTGGAGCGCCGACCCGGGCATGAAGACCTGGGACTACGCCCACTGCCTGCCGTACTTCAAGCGGATGGAGAACTGCCTCGCCGACCCGGAGGAGGACTTCCACGGCCATCACGGGCCGCTGGTCCTCGAACGCGGACCGGCCGGCAACCCGCTGTTCAGCGCCTTCTTCGAGGCCGTGCAGCAGGCGGGGTATCCGCTGACCGACGATGTGAACGGTTACCGCCAGGAGGGCTTCGCCCCGTTCGACCGCAATGTGCACCGCGGGCGCCGGCTCAGCGCCGCCCGCGCCTATCTGCACCCCGCGATGAGCCGCCCCAACCTGCGGGTGCGGACACGGGCGACGGTGACCCGGATCCTGTTCGAGGGCAGGCGGGCGGTGGGCGTGGAGTACAGCGCGTGGGGCCGCGGCGCGCTGCGGCGGGTACGCGGAGGCAGGGTGGTCCTGTGCGGCGGCGCCATCAACTCCCCGCAGCTCCTCCAGCTCTCCGGCGTGGGGAACACGGACGAGCTGGCACCGCTGGGCATCGCCCCCGTGCACCACCTGCCGGGCGTCGGTGAGAACCTCCAGGACCACCTGGAGGTCTATGTGCAGCACGGCTGCAGGCAGCCGGTGTCGTTGCAGCCGGCGCTCAAGCCGTGGCGGCGGCCCCTCATCGGCGCCGAGTGGCTGCTCCTGCACCGGGGTCCCGGGGCGACGAACCACTTCGAGGCAGGCGGCTTCGTACGGAGCAACGAGGATGTGTCCTACCCCAACCTGATGTTCCATTTCCTTCCCGTCGCCGTCCGCTACGACGGGTCCTCTCCCGTACAGGGGCACGGCTACCAGATGCATGTCGGACCCATGTACTCCGATGCCCGGGGATCGGTGAAGATCACCTCGCGCGATCCGCGCACGCACCCCGCGCTGCGGTTCAACTACCTGTCCACCGCCAGGGACCGCCGGGAGTGGGTCGAGGCGATCCGCATCACCCGGCACATCCTCGGCCGGCCCGCCTTCGAGGAGTTCAGCAGCGGTGAGCTCTCTCCCGGCCCCGGGGTCGAGACCGACCAGCAGATCCTGGACTGGGTGGCGGCCGATGGCGAGACCGCCCTCCATCCCTCGTGCACCTGCCGGATGGGCACCGACGAGGCATCGGTCGTGGACCCGGACACCATGGAGGTTCACGGCCTGGCGGGACTGTACGTCGTGGACGCCTCCGTGATGCCGTATGTGACCAATGCCAATATCTACGCCCCGGTGATGATGCTCGCCGAGAAGTCCGCCGACATCATCCTCGGAAACACGCCCCTGCCGCCCGATCCCGTCGAGTTCTACCGCCACACCGGCGACGGATGAGGCCGCCCGCTCACGGGCGCGTCCGTCACGGACGCACCGCTCACGGACGGGCTCGACGCGCCGTGCGGGAGGCACGGCGGTGGACGATGTAGAGGGCCCCGCCGACGGCGGTGATGACGGCGGGGACCAACAAGGCGCCCCACCGGTAGTACCACTGGTCACCCGGGTACACCGTGGCCCGCGGCCAGGCCACGTTCACGGTCATGGCCGTGCCGTACAGCACGGCAAGGAGGTTCACGGCGAGGCCCCAGCGGCCCAGGGAGAAGTACGGACCATGGTCGGCACGCGGCCATGTGCCGCGCAGTCGGCGCACCAGCATGGGGCCGGTGACCAGCAGATAGGGGACGTAGAACAGCACGATTCCGGCCGACGTCAGGGTGTAGAACAGGTGCCGGTTGCCGAGGTTGACCAGCAGCAGTGCGAGGGTCAGCAGACAGGTGAGGAGGGCCGGCACCACGGGGGTCCTGGAAAGCGGGGAGACCCGGGCGATGACCCGGCTGAAGGGCAGCCGGCGGTCGCGGGCCATGGAGAACAGCAGCCGGATGGCCGCGGTCTGCACGGCCAGGCAGCAGACGGTGACGGCGATCGCCACGCACACCAGGAAGGCGTTGCCGAGCCCGGTGCCGAGCGTGGACTTGACGAGGTAGGGCATGCCCAGGTCGCCCAGTTCCCGGGCCCCGATGTCGCCGACCGCCATCAACGCGACCAGCATCAGCAGCCCGCCGGCCACGAACGCCGCGACGAGCGCCCGCAGGATGGCGCGGGGTGCGTGGCGCCTGGGGTCTTTCGTCTCCTCCGCCAGCGCTCCTGCGGTGTCGAAGCCGTAGAAGACGTACGCGCTTGCGAGAGAGGCGACAAGGAACGCGCCGGTATAGCCCGAGGAATGGCCGGCACCGGTGCCCTGGGTCTGCAGGACGACCTGCGGTCCCCGCTTGACATGCATCGCCAGCATGGCGATGAGCAGGGTCACGGCGACCAGCTCGATCAGCACGCCGAAGTCGTTGATCCTTGCCATCAGCCGGACGCCGCAGATGTTGACCACGGTGGTGAAGACCACCAGGCCGAGGGCGAGCAGGATGGCGTTCTCGGCACCGCCGCGGGTGTTGGTCAGGCCTGCGTCGTCGGGGCTGCCGAGGATCTGGAAGGCCGCCGAGATCTGCGGCAGTACGACCTGGTAGGCGACCGCGACGGCGGCTGCGGTCACCACCGCGCCGCCGGCCATGATCCAGCCCGACAGCCATGAGGTGAGGGGCCGGGCGAGCTGCTTCGACCACTGGTACACCGAGCCGGCCAGCGGGAACTGCCCGGCCATCTCGGCGAAGCACAGGGCGACGGCGAGTTGCCCGAGGAACACCAGCGGCCAGCTCCAGAAGTACGCCGGTCCGCCGGAGGTGAGGCCGAAGCCGAAAAGCTGGAACACTCCGGTCAGGACCGAGATGTAGCTGAAGCTCGCGGCGAAACTGGACAGCGGTCCGAGCCAACGCTCCAGCTCCTGGCGATAGCCGAACCGCGCCAGGTCATTGCTGTCGTCGCCGGGCACCTCGGGAGGATGGCTTCTGAGGATCCTCACGGTTCCCATGATGGCTCCATGGTCACCTGCGGCACGTACCGGATCGTGGCGGGTCGGAGATCATCGAGGGATCGCCGGTCAGGGCGGCTTCTGCCGGAGGGCGCGGGTTTGCGAAGCGGTCTTGGCGAGGTTTTGGCGGGCCTCGGGTGAGACCTTGGCCGGTCTTACATCTGTCGTACCGACGACTTTCACATGAGCGCCACCGCACCCTTTCCTGACGTTTGGTGGTCCTGGAACACTCCCTTCGCGCAGGTTCCCTCACCATCGGGCGTCACATGCCCCGTCAGGACAAGAGGTCACCCCGTCATGCCTCATGTGAATCGGCGCCGCTTCCTCCAACTCGCGGGCGGTACCGCCGCGTTCACGGCGCTCTCCACCAGCATCGAGCGCGCCGCGGCCCTTCCCGCGCACTACCGTTCCGGCACCATCGAGGACGTCGAGCACATCGTCGTCCTGATGCAGGAGAACCGTTCCTTCGACCACTACTTCGGCACGCTGAGAGGTGTCCGCGGCTTCGGCGACCCGCGCCCGGTGACCCTCCAGAACGGCAGGTCGGTCTGGCACCAGTCGGACGGCACCAAGGACATCCTGCCGTTCCACCCCGACGCCGACGACCTGGGCATGGCGTTCATCCAGGACCTCCCGCACGGCTGGAACGACGGGCACGCCGCCTTCGACGGGGGCAAATACGACAAGTGGGTGCCCGCCAAGTCCTCGACGACGATGGCGTACCTGAAGCGCGAGGACATACCGTTCCACTACGCGCTCGCCGACGCCTTCACCATCTGCGACGCCTACCACTGCTCGTTCATCGGCTCCACCGACCCCAACCGCTACTACATGTGGACGGGTTACACGGGCAACGACGGCCGGGGCGGCGGCCCGGTCCTCGGCAACGACGAGGTCGGCTACAGCTGGACCACCTACCCCGAGCGCCTGGAGAAGGCGGGGGTCTCCTGGAAGATCTACCAGGACGTCGGCGACGGCCTCGACGCGAACGGCTCCTGGGGCTGGATCCAGGACGCCTACCGCGGCAACTACGGCGACAACTCGCTCCTCTACTTCACCCAGTACCAGAACGCCAAGCCCGGCGACCCGCTGTACGACAAGGCCCGCACCGGCACCGACGCCCGCAAGGGCGAGGGCTTCTTCGACCATCTCAAGGCCGATGTGAAGGGCGGCAAGCTGCCGCAGATCTCCTGGATCGTCGCCCCCGAGGCCTTCACCGAGCACCCCAACTGGCCCGCCAACTACGGCGCCTGGTACGTCTCCCAGGTCCTCGACGCACTCACCTCCGACCCGAAGGTGTGGGCGAAGACGGCCCTGTTCATCACGTACGACGAGAACGACGGCTTCTTCGACCACCTGATCCCGCCGTTCCCGCCGGGCTCCGCCGCGCAGGGCAAGTCCACGGTCGACGCCGGACTCGACCTCTTCACGGGCAACGCGAGCCACCCGGCCGGTCCCTACGGACTCGGGCAGCGCGTGCCGATGCTGGTGGTCTCGCCCTGGAGCAAGGGCGGCTTCGTCTGCTCCGAGACCCTCGACCACACCTCCATCATCCGGTTCATGGAGAGCCGTTTCGGCGTGCACGAGCCGAACATCTCGCCCTGGCGGCGCGCGATATGCGGTGACCTGACCGCGGCCTTCGACTTCTCGCACAAGGACACCAAGCCGGTGGCGCTCCCGGCCACCGACGGCTACCAGCCGCCGGACCACAACCGCCACCCCGACTATGTGCCGACCCCGCCCGCCAACCCCGTCCTGCCTAAGCAGGAGCGCGGACTGCGGCCCACCCGCCCGCTCAAGTACGCGCCCGTCGTGGACGGGGCGGCGGACAGCGCGGCCGGGACGTTCACGCTGGCCTTCGCTTCCGGGGCGCACGCCGGAGGTGCCTTCCTCGTCACGTCCGGCAACCGCACCGACGGCCCGTGGACCTACACCACCGAGGCCGGCAAGACCGTGTCGGACACCTGGAACTCGGCGTACTCGAACGGCTCGTACGACCTCACCGTGCACGGCCCCAACGGCTTCCTGCGCGTCTTCAAGGGCCCCGGCAAGCAGGCCGGACCCGAGGTCACGGCCCGGCACACCGGCGACGACGTGGAGCTGACCTTCACCAACAAGGGCTCCGGCACGGTGCGGCTCACGGTGGCCTGCGGGTACGGCGGGCAGGCGAAGACCGTCACGGTACGGGCCGGTGCCACGGTGAAGTACACCGTCGACCTGGGCTCGAGCAGGCGCTGGTACGACCTCACCGTGACGTCCGACGCCGACGCGTCCTTCCTGCGCCGCTTCGCCGGGCACGTCGAGAACGGGCGGCCGGGCGTGAGCGATCCCGCGATCGCCACGCAGTAGGGCACCCGGCAAAAGGTGTACGCGCGATGAATCCCGTATCGCGGGGGCTGGCCAGGTACCGGTGCGCTCGGGGTAGTGTGCCCCGGTGACCACGCAATCGAACACTCCTGCAGGCTGGTACCCGGATCCGCATGGTGCGCCCCAGACCCTGCGGTACTGGGACGGCGCCCAGTGGACCCAGCACACCCACGCCGACCAGCAGGGTCAGGCCGCCGCCCAGGTGCCCCACCAGGCACCCCCGGTGCAGCAGCCGCAGCAGGCGTACGGTCAGCAGGCCGCGGGCCCCGATCCGCGGGTTCAGCGCCAGGTACAGCAGCAGGCCGGGGTCGCTCCCAGCGGCCCCGGCGGCGGCACCCTGTTCAGCGAGCCGGTGCTGGTCGTGAACCAGAAGGCCAAGCTGATCGAGCTGACGAACGAGTACAGCGTCTTCGACCAGAACGGCAACCAGATCGGTTCGGTCACGGAGGTCGGGCAGAGCACGTTGAAGAAGGCGTTGCGCTTCGTCTCCAGCCTCGACCAGTACATGACGCACAAGCTGGAGATCCGTGACGCCTACGGGCAGCCGCAGTTGGTGCTGACCCGTCCCGCGAAGTTCATCAAGTCGCGGGTGATCGTGGAGCGTCCCGACGGTCAGGTGGTGGGCGAGATCGTCCAGCAGAACATGATCGGGAAGATCAACTTCGCGATGAACGCGAACGGCCAGCAGGTCGGGGCGATCAAGGCGGAGAACTGGCGCGCCTGGAACTTCGCGATCGTCGACCACGCGGACAACGAGGTCGCTCGTATCACCAAGACCTGGGAAGGTCTGGCCAAGACGATGTTCACGACCGCGGACAACTACGTCCTGCAGATCCACTACCAGCTGCCCGAGCCGCTGCTGAGCCTGGTCGTGGCGACGGCGCTGACCGTCGACACGGCGCTCAAGCAGGATGCCCGGGGTCTCGGCTGAGCTTCCGTCACTTCCACTGTTTCCAGTACGACGAGGGCGGCCGGCGTGTGTGAACACGCCGGCCGCCTTTTCGTTCAGAGCGCGGTGAGGTGCTCCGAGGACGGGGGCGTCGGCTGCGGGGGCAGCAACGACGGCTCGTAGGGTGCGGGTCGGGGCTCCAGCGCGAGCACCGCCGCGACCGGGTGGTCCTCGCCCGCGGACGCCACGGCCAGGTCCGGCGCGGACCGCGACAGTGTCACCACACCCCACGACGCCAGGATCGCCCCGGCCGCCGTCAGGAGCAGGCCCGCCGCGCCGCCCTGGAGGCGTTCGCCCAGGAGGGAGAGGCCGATCACCACCGCCGCGACCGGATTGGAAAGGGTCACCAGCGCAAGCGGTGCGCCGAGGCCGTCCCGGTACGCGGCCTGCGACAGCAGCAGGCCGCCCGTCGCGAACACCGCCACCAGCAGCGCCACCACGACGACCTGCGGGCTGAGCACCGGTCCCGAGCGGTCCGTCGCCGCCACCGTCACCGTCTGCGTCAGCGCCGAGGCGACGCCCGACGCGAACCCGGAAGCCGTCGCGTGCCGCAGTCCGGGGCGGGCGCCCACGGGGGACCCCCATGACCGGGGGAGCGACAGGGCGCCGATCAGGACCGCGGTCGTACCGGCCACAGCCAGCGCCTCCGGAAGGCTCAGGATGTGATCGGGCTCGGGCCCGGACGCCGTCACCAGTAGCGCGGCCAGACCGATCAGCGTGAGCGCGGTGCCCCGCCACTCCGCCGCGCCGACCTTCCGTCCCGCCGCCCGTGCCCCCAGCGGCACGGCGGCCACCAGGGTGAGCGCGCCGAGCGGCTGGACCAGTGTCAGCGGACCGAACTTGAGAGCGGCGACGTGCAACAGCGCGGCGGAGGCATTCAGCACGACCGACCACCACCAGGCGCCGTGCGTGAGCAGCCGCAGCACGCCCGCGCCGGAACTGCGGGCGGCGAGCCGCTCCTGAGCCACTGCGGCGGCCGCGTATGCGACGGCGGAGAACAGGGACAGGGCGACGGCGAGGATCGTGGCGCTCATCGGCCCGCTCCCACCAGGCCGGAACCGCCGCCCGCCGTGCCCCGGACGGCCGATGGGCTCTCGGTGACCGGCTCGGCGGGCCTCGGTGACGGCACGCCGCGCGCCACCGTCACGGTCGGGCGGCGCCGCACCGACGACGGTGCGCGGGCCACCGCGAGCGCGATTCCCAGCAGGACGGCCGCCACGATCGCGTCAAGCCAGTAGTGGTTCGCCGTGCCGACGATCACCACCAGGGTCACCAGTGGATGCAGCAGCCAGAGCCCGCGCCACCGGGACCGGGTCGCCGCGATCAGGCCGATCGCGACCATCAGCGCCCAGCCGAAGTGCAGCGAGGGCATCGCCGCGAACTGGTTCGACAACGAGTCGGTCTCCGGCTCGGCGTCGTACACGGTCGGCCCGTACATCTGTCCGGTGTCCAGCAGGTGCGCCACGTCGAGCATCCGCGGCGGGGCGAGCGGAAACGTGAGGTGCAGTGCCAGCGCGGCACCGGTGACCAGGGCGAGAACCCGGCGGGCCCACAGATAGTGGTCCGGCCGGCGGATGTACAGCCAGACCAGGAAGGCCGCGGTGGCCGTGAAGTGGACGGCCACGTAGTAGACGTTCGCGGCGCGGACGAGGGTGTCGCCGTGCAGCAGTGCGGACTGCACGGCGCCCTCGCCCGGCAGATGCAGGGAGCGTTCCCAGTCCCAGACGCGGTGTGCGTTGCGGAGGGCCTCGGCGGTGTGGCCGTTCGCGAGCTGCCGGCCGAACTTGTAGACGAGGAAGAGCCCTGCGACCAGCAGGAGCTCACGGACGAGAGGCGGCCGGCGTATCGCGGCTGCCTCACCTCTTTCAGGCTCGGTACGGGAATCCATCCCCCGGCCCCTTTGCTGACGGTACATGCGCGGGTGGTGCGTGGTGAGCCCAGGAAAGGGTCCACTCGACAGACGAGTGGGTCCTGTCCAAGGCTCATCGATACGCCAGTGTACCGATACGCTCGGGTACCGGTACACTGGCGTATCGATATACTGATGTGAAGCGGCCCACCCGGCCGGGACCACGACGGAGGAGCAGAAGCCATGACGTCGCAGGCAGCGGACGCACCGGAGACGGGTGTCGCCTCGCGCCGCTCCAAGCTCACGCCCGAGCGTGAGCAGGAGTTCTTCGACGCCGTGCTCGAACAGATCCGCGAATGCGGTTACGAGGCGGTCACCATGGAGGGCGTCGCCGCCAGCACGCGGTGCAGCAAGTCGACGCTGTACCGGCAGTGGAAGACGAAGCCCCAGTTCGTGGCCGCCGCTCTCCGGGCCAACCGCTGTGTGCGGTTCGCAGGTGTCGACACCGGGTCGCTCGCCGGGGATCTGCGTGCCGCGGCGCGTGCCGCGGCCGAGTGGGCCAACCGCGACACCAAGCTTCACCAGGCCCTCGGCCCCGCCGTGATGCAGGACCAGAAGCTCGCGCAGGCGTTGCGCGAAGCCCTCATCGAGCCCGAGATCAGGGCGCTGCAGGAGATCCTCCGGCGCGGCGTGGCGCGCGGGGAGGTACCGGCCGACCATCCGGCGCTGGAGTACGTCCCGGCGCAGATCATGGGCGTGCTGCGTGTCCGCCCGATGCTGGAGGGGCGGTACGCGGACGAGGAGTACCTCACCCGCTTCGTGGAGGCGGCGGTGCTCCCGGCACTCGGACTGACCTAGAGACCGGGTCGCCGTCCGTGGGATGACCGGACGTCGACTCGCTCGCGCCGCACCGTGGGGACGGGGGCGGCGCGCACCCCCGGCCGGGTGGGGTTCCTCTTGAGCGGAGGGGAGCCCCGCCCGGCCGCATCATGTCCGGCCGGGGACGAGCGGGCGGCGGCTCAGACCCTCTGCCCGTTGCCGCCGGCCGACGCCGCCTTGATGCCCTTGGTGATCTGGTCCAGTACGGACAGCTTGGGGGCGTTCGACCCGACGTCGATACCGAAGCGGACCACGACGAGCTGCTGGGAGGCGGTGGGCGACGGGAAGACCAGGGATTCGACGTAGCCGTCCGCACCCTTGCTGGTGATCGCCTTCCAGCGGACCATGTAACCCTTCTGACCGGCCACGGTCACTGCCTGGGAGGCCAGCACCTGGTGCGAGGTGATCCCGCCGTAGGAGGTGCCGCCGTACGACTCCGCGGCGTTCCTGGCGATGTCCTGCTCGGCCGCCGCCTCCGCGGTGGTGGCGGTCAGCCCCTTGTCCTGTGCGGACGCCGAGTACGCGCCACCGGTGTTGCAGGTCTTCGACGTGTCGCCGGGGCACTTGTACGTGCCGTTCGACTGGATCGCCGCACCCGAGTCGATGGTCCCGCCGGTCCAGCCGTCGGGCACGGGGATGCTGATGCCGTTGAACGGGTCGGTGGCGTAGCCGTCCTGGATCTGCGGCTGCCCGGACTGACCGGGCGCGGGGGCTTGGCCTCCGGAGCCTCCGGAACCGCCTGACCCGCCCGACCCGCCCGAACCACCGGATCCGCCCTGGCCGCCGAAGGGACCGCCCTGGCCTCCTTGCCCCTGGCCGCCGAAACCGCCTGGGCCGCCCGGCCCCTGGGAGTTCGCGGAGTTCCTGCTGCCGCCGTCGTTCGCCGTGAGCGCATAGACACCGCCGCCTATGGCTGTGAGCACCGCGACCGCCGCGGCGACGGCTATCCCGGTCCGCACCCCGCGCCGCGCGGGGGCGGGCTGGGCGCCGGGATACGGGTACGGCACGACGGCGTACGGCTCGCCCGGACGGGCGCCGACGACCGGCGGCTGCGCCGGCGGACCCCACGCGGCGGCCGGATCCGCGGGGCGGGTCCGGTCCGTCCATGCCTTGCCGTCCCACCAGCGCTCGGTGGCGGGTCCGTCACTTGTCTGCCCGGGGTCGGGGTACCACCCGGGAGGAGTCACCTGCGTCATGGACCCACCGTATGAGGCATGCGTGAAAGGGGGATGAGAGAGGGCACGGGCCCGCATGCAGGATTTTCGGGCGGCGCGACCATCTTGGAAAATTGGCGACATTTCCGGGAGGCTTGACTGTCAGTTACTTTCACCGGGGCTGGTCGGCGGCTCGCCGCGTCGCCCCGGGACACCCCGCGTCACCCATCACGGCAACAGGTGTCCCGACCTCCCTCCACCGGTGCCCGAGGACGACTAGGCTCCATGCCTGTACGTCGTTTGGGCGACCTGGGGAGGTACCGGGATGACGAAGGCACGGCCCGGCGCGGCCGCCTCGGCTTCCCTGTGGGAACGCCAGGCGGAACTCGCCGCCGTCACGGAAGCGGTCGACGCCCTGCGCGACGACTCCTCGGGATCGGGGCGCCTGCTGGTGTTCGGTGGGGAGGCCGGCATCGGCAAGACCGCGCTCCTCGCCGAGACACGCCGTATCGCCGAGAAGCGCGGCTGCACGGTCTGGTCGGCACGCGGCGGCGAGACCGTCACGTCCGTCCCCTTCAATGTCGTACGCCAGCTGCTCCAGCCCGCGCTCGTCTCGCTGATGCCGGAGGAGGCGCGGGAATACCTGGGCGACTGGTACGACGTCGCTGGCCCCGCCCTCGGTATAACGGAACCCGGTGAGCGGCAGGCCGACCCCCAGGGCGTGTGCGACGGCCTCGTCGTGGCCGTCACCCGGCTCGCCAAGCGTGATTGGCCCCTCGTCCTGCTCATCGACGACGCGCACTGGGCCGACCAGGAGACCCTGCACTGGCTGGCCGCGTTCGTCGAGCGCCTCGACGAACTGCGCGTGCTCGTCGTGGTCGCCCGCCGCCCCGGCGACGCCACCGACGAAGGCGCGCGCTTACTCGAGGCGGTCGCCGCGGCGGCCCGCCACCCGGCCGGCACGCTGAGCGCGCTCACACCCCAGGCGACGGCCGGACTCACCCGGGCCACGGTCGGGGCGCACGCGGACGACCCGTTCTGCCGCGAGGTGTGGGCCGTGACCGGCGGCAACCCGTACGAGACCGTCGAACTCCTCGCCAAGGTCCAGGACAGCCAGCTCGAACCGGTCGAGGCCTCGGCCGCCGAGCTGCGCGCCCTGAACCGCTCGGCCCGCGGCAACGGCCTCGTCGCCCGCCTGGAAGGCCTCGGCATCGACGCCACCCGGTTCGCCTGGGCCGCCGCCATCCTCGGCACCGGCATCACCGTGGACCTGGTGGCCCGGCTCGCCACCATGCGTCGCGACGAGGCGGGGCGCTGTGCCGAACTCCTCTGCGCCGCCCGTATCCTCACCGAGCCCGACCCGGCCACCCGTCAGGCGGACGACGGGGAGCTGGAGTTCGTCCACCCGCTGATCGCCAGCGCCGTCTACCGCTCGATCCCGGACGGACTGCGTACCGCGATGCACGGCATCGCCGCGCAGGTCGTCACCGACTCCGGGCTCGGCCCGGCGGCCGCCTCCCGGCACCTCCTCGAAGTGCACCCGGACGACGACGAGGAACTCGTCGAGCAGATGCGCGAGGCCGCGCGCGAACACCTCGCCGTCGGCGCCCCCGAGGCGGCCCGCCGCTGTCTGGAGCGAGCCCTGCTGGAGCCGCCGCTGCCCGAGGCCCACCCGTATGTGCTGTACGAACTCGGCTGCGCCACGCTGCTCACCTCACCCGCCACCACCATCGACTACCTGCTGTCGGCCCTCGCCATGCCGGGTCTGGAGGGTGACGACCGGGTACATGCCGTCTACCGCCTCTCCCAGGCACTCGTGCACAACGACCAACTGGACGAGGCCATTCGCGCCGTCGACGCGGAAGCCGCCCTCCTCGAACCCGGTCCCTCCCGCATGCGCCTGCAGGCCGTGCACTACATGTGGGAAGGCATCCACGCGGGCGAGGAGGACTCCCCGGCCCGCTCCCGGGAGCTGGCCGATCTCGCCCGCACCTGCACCGGACGGGACAATTCCGAGCGGGCCCTGCTCATCCTGCGCGGCTTCGACGCGATGACTCACGGCGAGAACGCGGAGGAGGTCGTGGAGCTGTGCGACCGCGCCCTCGTCAACGGCCGCCTCGCCCCCGGACTCGGCTGGACCGACACCGAGTGGGGCATCGAACTGCTGCTGATGCTGGGCAGCGCATACGCCTACACGGACCGCCTCGACCGGGCCGAGAGCCTGTTCACCGAGGGGCTGCGCGCCTACGAGTCCGCCGGCTGGAGCGGCGGCCACCTTTCCCTCGCGCACGCCTACGTCGGACTCGGACACCGCAGGCGGGGCCGCCTCAGGGAGGCGGAGACGTCCCTGCGCGCATCGCTGCGCCTCGCGGAGCGCGTCGGCCGCGGACTGCCCCTGTACTGGTCCGCGACGTGCGGACTCGTGGACACCCTGCTCGCCCGTGGGCACGTCGAGGAGGCCTGGTCGATCGCCGAGCGGTACGGCTTCGCACCGCCGTACCCGTCCACGATCGTCCTGCCGGACACCCGTTCCGTCCGCGGCCGGCTGCTCCTCGCCGTCGGCCGGACCGAGGAGGGCGTCAACGAACTGGAGGCCGCCGAGAAGGCGTCCGGCGGACGCGGCCACAACACCGTGCTGGCCCCTTGGGCGGGAGACCTCGCCCGCGCACTGGCCACCGAGGATCCGCGTCGCGCCGCCGAACTGGCCGCCACCGCCCGCCGGAAGGCCGAGCTCTTCGGCACGGACACCGCGATCGGCGAGGCCCTCCGGGTCGCCGCCGCCCTGGAGACGGGCCAGCGCGCCGTCACGCTGTACGCGCAGGCGGTCACGTATCTGGAGGCCTCACCCTGCGCGTACGAGCATGCGGCGGCCCGCATCGAGTACGGGATTGCCACGCGGTCGGTGGCCGAGATCAAGCGGGGGCTGACATTGGCGCGGTCGTGCGGGGCGGACGGGCTGGCGGCTCGGGCCCAGGAGGTTCTGGACAACGGGCGGGGGCTTCGCTGACACTTCGCTATCGAATACTTGCCCAGTGCTCCGCCCTTCAGGGAGGAGGTGCAGGGCATCCTCGCTCTTGCGGCCCTGAGGGTCGCGGAATCATGGCGGTATCGCCTTGTCCGGCAAGGCAGTTGTCGGACCTACCGCCGGACGGGCGGGAAGTCAGGCCTGTGGAGGTCTGGTAAGACCGGTCCTCACGGACCGGCACGGACCCGTGAAGCAGGAACCCCAGGTGGTATCGCGAGGCGGTACGGACCGGAATCTCCAGTCCTTGGGCTGGAGAGGACGTCAAAGCGCGAGCAGTTGGTCGGTGACCGCCGCCAAGCGTTTCTGGACCTCCCGGTCGTACGTCTGCTCGTGCGCCCGGGACGGCCGGATGCCGTCGAAGTAGCCGCCGGTGCCCACATCCTGCGTCGCCAGTGCCAGGACGCCGGGCGCGCCGTCCGCCACCGTGTTCCACGGAGTGATCCCGCCCTCGCGGACCATCGCGGTGTCCATGTAGGTCGCGGGATGCAGGACGTTCACCGAGACACCGCTGCCCTGGAGCTCCTCGGCCAGCGCGAACGTGTACGCCGCCAGGGCGAACTTGCTGCGGCAGTACGCCGAGACGCCGCTGTAGCCGCGCGTCAGCTCGGGGTCGGCGAAGTCCAGGGGCTCCTGGCCCACGGAGCCCACGTTGACGATCCGGGCGGGGGGATTCGCCTGCAGCACCGGCAGCAGAGCCCGGGTGAGGGCGACCGGCGCAAGGTAGTTGACCGCGAGGCGCAGTTCGTGCTCGTCCGCGCTGACCTCACGGCCGGAGCCGCGCGGGCCGCCGCCCACGCCCGCGTTGTTGATCAGGACGTCCAGCCGGGGATGCGCGGCGGCCACCTCCTCGCCGAGCCGCCGCACCTGGGCGAGCGAGGCCAGGTCGGCCACGAAGCCATGGGCCTCGCCCTCGGTGCGCAGCTCCGCGACAAGCCGCTCGGTGCGGCCCCTGTCGCGCCCATGGGCGAGGACGACATGTCCGGAGCGGACCAGTTCGAAGGCGATGTACCGGCCCAGACCGGAGGTGGTGCCGGTGATCAGAACAGTGGACATGCCTCCACCCTATGCACGGGGTGGAGGCATGTGAGAGGTGCTGTTGAAGCTACGACTGGCAGGGTCACCCTGCGGCCGTGTCCTCCTCCGCCAGCACCCGCTGAGCCACCGCGAACGCCGAGTTCGCCGCCGGCACACCGCAGTAGACCGCCGACTGCAGCAGAACCGCACCGATCTCCTCATGCGTCAGCCCGTTGCGCCGCGCCGCCCGGACGTGCATGGCCAGCTCGTCGTAGTGGCCGTGCGCCACCAGCGCCGTCAGCGTGATCATGCTCCGCTCGCGGCGGGACAGGGTCGGATCGGTCCAGATCTCGCCCCAGGCGTAGCGGGAGATGAAGTCCTGGAAGCGGGCGGTGAAGGGCGATTGGCGCGCCTGGGCCCGGTCCACGTGCGCATCACCCAGGACTTCGCGGCGCACCTCCATGCCGCGCTCCGGGGTTCCCGAGAAGTGCGCCCGCAGCGCCGCCAGGACGGCCTTCGGACACTGCGCGGGTGCCAGATGCGAGGCGCCCGGGATCTCGACCAGCGCGGAGCCGGGCACCGCGTCCGCGATCTCCCGCAGATGCGCCGGCGGCGTCGCCGGATCCTCGCGGCCCGCGATCAGCAGCGTCCGCGCGGTGATCGACGGCAGACGGTCGCGGATGTCGAACGCGGCGAGCGCGTCGCAGCAGGCGGCGTACGCGGCCGGGTCCGCGTCCCGGTGGTCCTGGACGAGGCGTGGCACGGTGAACCCGGATGTGAACCAGCGGGAGTCGGCGGTCGCCGCGACCGGCGCCGGCCCCTCCCGGCGGACCAGCGCGGCCCGCTCCTCCCACGGCTTCGAGCCGTTGAAGTGCGCGGACGAACAGATGACGGCCAGCGACGTGACCCGCTCGGGGTGGTGCACGGCGAGGTGCAGCCCCACCGCGCCGCCGAGGGACACCCCGGCGTATGCGAACCGGTCGAGGCCCAGCGAGTCCGCGAGCGCCAGCACCAGGTCGGCAAGGTCCGCGACCGTCGCGCCCGGCCCGATGAGGTCCGGGGCCGAACCGCCGTGGCCGGGCAGGTCCCAGCGGACGACCCGGTGGGTGATGGACAACTCGGGCGCGACCTTGTCCCAGAGGGCGTACGAGGTCCCCAGCGAGGGTCCGAGGAGCAGCGGGGGAGCGGTTGCGGGGCCCTCTTCGTGGTGGTGCAGCAGCTTGTCGGTCACGAGCGCTCCAGGGCACGGTCGGTGAGGGCTCCGGCGGAGCCGGTGTAATGGGTCGGGTCGGTGAGGCTGTCGAGGTCGAGGTCCTTCAACTCGGGTTCCTCGGCGAGGAGTTCGG
This sequence comes from Streptomyces sp. NPDC001634, assembly GCF_040298185.1. NCBI lineage: Bacteria > Bacillati > Actinomycetota > Actinomycetes > Kitasatosporales > Streptomycetaceae > Streptomyces > Streptomyces sp. NPDC001634. Next base: position 118,088 of record NZ_JBEOZU010000009.1, read on the forward strand.
CGAGGGTGCGGCCCTCGGTGCGGGTACGCCGGGCGACCTCGGTGAGCAGCTCCTTGGCGCGGGCCCGGCCCAGCACGGGCGCCAGCTTCGCCGACAGCCGCTCGGAGACGATCAACCCATGGGTGAGCCCCAGGTGTTCACGCATCGCGTCCGCATTCACCCGGAGCCCTTCGGCCAGTTCCGCGGTGTCGCGCGCGGCGCCGCCCACCAGACGCAGCAGGTCGCGCAGCGACTCCCACTCGGCGTGCCAGGCCCCGGACGGACGTTCGTCCTCGGCCGCCAGCGATCCGTAGAGCGTCGCCGCGAGCTGCGGCGCCCGCCGGGCGGCCGCCGCGATCAGCGTCGTCCGCACGGGGTTCGCCTTGTGCGGCATAGCGGAGGAACCTCCGCCCGTACCCTCGGCGATCTCTGCGATCTCGGTGCGCGAGAGCGTCAGGACATCCGCGGCGATCTTGCCCAGCGCCCCGGCCGTGAAAGCGAGGCCGCCCGCGAGATCGCCGATCGGGGTGCGCAGGGTGTGCCAGGGCAACTCCGGTTCGGCAAGCCCCAGCTCATGCGCGTACGCGGCCAGGAGCGCGAGCGGGTCGGCCGAGCCGTAGGCGGTGAACGCGGCCAACGTTCCGGCCGCACCGCCCAGTTGAGCGGGAAGCCCGTCCCGTACGGCCCGCACCCGATCCCGTGCGTCCAGCACCAGCGACCGCCAGCCCGCCGCCTTCAGCCCGAAGGTCGTCGGCACCGCGTGCTGGGTGAGCGTCCGCCCCGGCATGACCGTGTCCCGGTGGTCCGCGGCGAGCCGGGCCAGCGCCCGACGGCCACGTTCCAGATCGGCCAGGACCAGGTCCAGTGTCCGAACGGCGACCAGCATCATCGCCGTGTCCATGATGTCCTGGCTGGTCGCGCCCCGGTGGACGTAGGGGCCGTGCTCGTCGCCGACCGCCTTCGTCAGATCGGCGACGAGCGGGATCACCGGGTTCCCGCCACTGCGGGCCCGTACGGCGATGTCGCGCGGGTCGAAGCGACCGGACTCGGCCGCCGAGGTCACCGCCGTCGCCGCCGCCATGGGAGCCAGTCCCAGCGCGGCCTGGGCTCGGGTCAGCGCGGCCTCCGCGTCGAGAAGCGCACGCAGATACGCGGTGTCGCTCGTCGCCGATGCGGCGGGGGAACCGGCCCACCCGGGGGCGAGCAGACCGGTGTCGGAGTCTTGGGGTGTCACTGGAACTCCAGGAAGACCGTCTCGCCTTCGCCCTGAAGGCGGATGTCGAAACGGTACGTCCCATTGCCCTCGTCCGTTGCGATCAGCGTGCCACGGCGGTCGTCGTCGAGCTGCGCGAGCAGCGGGTCGGCGGCGAGCACCGCCTCGTCGCCCGGCAGATAGATCCGGGTGAAAAGGTGTACGAGCAGACCGCGTGCGAAGACGGCCACGCTCATGTAGGGGGCGCTCTGCCCACGTGCGCCGGGCCGCAGCGTACGGGCGTACCAGTGGCCGTTGACGTCCGTCTGGATGCGGCCCCAGCCGGTGAACTCCACGCCGTTGCGGCCCAGGTAGCCGCCGGTCGACGGGTCGCGCCGGATCGAGCCGTCCATCTGCGGCAGACGGCCGTCCGGGTCCGGCCCCCACAGCTCCACGAAGGCGTCAGGCAGCGGGTTGCCCTCACCGTCGAGGATGTACCCCTGGAGGGTGATGGTGTCCGGGTGGCCTACCGGGGCTATGTCACCGCCGCCCGGGAACGGCAGCGCGTACCCGTAGAAGGGGCCGACCGTGTGCGACGGCGTGGGCAGCACGCTCTCGGGGCTGCTCGTGTCGATCTTCGTCATGGCAGGTCAGCGCCCTTCCTCGATCCAGGTGGCGTTCGGGCCGTCCAGCACGATGTCCCAGTGGTAGCCCAGCGAGAACTCCGGTACCGACAGGCTGTGGTCGTACGTCGCGATCAGCCGCTGCCTGGCGGCGTCGTCCGTCACGGACTGCAGAATCGGGTCGTACGGGAAGAGCGGGTCGTTCGGGAAGTACATCTGCGTCACAAGCCGCTGGGTGAACGCCGTACCGAACAGCGAGAAGTGGATGTGGGCCGGGCGCCAGGCGTTGACGTGGTTGCGCCACGGGTACGGGCCCGGCTGGATGGTGGTGAAGCGGTAGAAGCCGCTGTCGTCCGTGAGCGTGCGGCCGACGCCCGTGAAGTTCGGGTCCAGCGGGGCGTCGTGCTGCTCGCGCTGGTGCGCATACCGGCCGGCCGAGTTCGCCTGCCAGATCTCGACGAGCTGGCCGCGGACCGGATGCCCGGCGCTGTCCAGCAGACGGCCGGAGACGGTGATCCGTTCGCCGATCGGCTCGCCCCGGTGGTGCCTGGTGAGGTCGTTGTCGATCTCGGTGATGTCCCGCTCACCGAAGGCCGGGGAGGAGAGTTCCACCAGCTCCGGGTCCTTGGAGATGTCGATCGTGATCGGCGGCTGCTTGGGGTGGCGCAGCACGGACGAGCGGTACGGGGCGTAGTCGCGGCGCGGATGGTGCTCGACGGGTCCGCCGTCGGCGACCCGCTTCTCGTACGCGGCGTGCTCGGCCGCGATCTCCTGGTCGATGTCCTGCTGAGTGAGAGCCATGGGGATTCCTAGCGTTCGAGGACGAGGGCGAGGCCCTGGCCCACGCCGATGCACAGGGTGGCGACGCCGGTGCCGGATCCGCGGCGGGCGAGCTGGTGGGCGACGGTGCCGGCCAGCCTGGCCCCGGAGGCGCCCAGCGGGTGCCCGAGGGCGATGGCACCGCCCTGGGGGTTGAGGATCTGCGGGTCGAACTCGGGCCATTCGGCCAGACAGCCCAGGACCTGGGCGGCGAAGGCCTCGTTGAGTTCCAGAACGGACAGATCGGCGAAGCCCTTGCCCGCCTTGGCCAGCGCACGGTTGACGGCTTCGATGGGGGCGAGCCCGAAGTAGTGCGGGTCGATCGCGGAGACGCCGGTCGACCTGATGCGGGCGAGGGGTTCGCGGCCGGTGGCCTTCAATCCCTCGTCATCGACCAGCAGCAGCGCCGCGGCGCCGTCGTTCAACGGAGACGCGTTGCCCGCGGTGACCGTGCCGCCCTCGGTGCGGAAGGACGGCTTGAGCTTGCCCATCGCCGCCAGGGAGGCGTCGGGGCGGACGCTCTCGTCGGCGGCGACCACGTACGGGTCGCCCTTGCGCTGCGGGATCGAGACGGGGGCGAGTTCGGCGTCGAACAGGCCCTGTTCCTGGGCCTGGGCGGCCTTGTGGTGGGAGGCGAGGGCGAACTCGTCCTGCTGCTCACGGCTGATCTTGTGCTTGTCGGCGATCAGTTCCGCGGACTCGCCCAGCGGGATGGTCCACTGCGGGTCCATGCGCGGGTTGACCATGCGCCAGCCCAGCGTGGTGGAGTACAGCTCGGTGTGGCCGGCCGGGAAGGGCCTGTCGCTCTTGGGCAGCACGTAGGGGGCGCGGGTCATCGACTCCACCCCGCCGGCGAGCGCGATGGAGGCGTCGCCCAGCGCGATGGCGCGGGCGGCCTGGATGACGGCCTCCAGACCGGAGGCGCACAGCCGGTTGACGGTCACCCCGGGCACGCTGGTGGGCAGCCCGGCCAGCAGCGCGGCCATGCGGCCGACGTTGCGGTTCTCCTCGCCCGCGCCGTTGGCGTTGCCGACGTACACGTCCTCGATCCGGGCCGGGTCCAACTGCGGAGTACGGGCCAGGAGTTCCCGGATGGCATGGGCGGCCAGGTCATCCGGACGCACGGAGGCCAGGCCACCGTTGTAACGGCCGATCGGCGTACGGACCGCCTCGACGATGTAGACGTTCTTCACTGCAGGCCCTCCCCGACGGTCAGCTTCGCGTCGGTCTTGGTGATGACTTCTTCGGCCGTGACGCCGGGTGCGCATTCCACCAGCACCAAGCCGTCGTCGGTGACGTCGAGGACGCCGAGGTCGGTGATGATCCGGTTCACGCAACGCTTCCCGGTCAGCGGCAGCGCGCACTCGGTGAGGATCTTCGGCGAGCCGTCCTTGGCGGTGTGGGTCATGACGACGATGACCGTGCGGGCGCCGTGCACCAGGTCCATGGCACCGCCGATCCCCGTGATCATCTTCCCCGGGATCGCCCAGTTCGCCAGATCGCCCTTCTCGGAGACCTGCATGGCGCCCAGCACGGCGACGTCGATGTGCCCGCCGCGGATCATCGAGAAGGACAGCGCCGAGTCGAAGAACGAGGCCCCGGGCAGGACCGTCACCGTCTCTTTCCCGGCGTTGATCAGGTCCGGGTCGACCTGGTCCTCGGGGGGGTAGGGGCCGGTGCCCAGGATCCCGTTCTCCGACTCCAGCACCACCTCGACATCGTCGGGGAGGTAGTTGGGGATCAGCGTCGGCAACCCGATACCGAGATTCACGTACTGCCCGTCCTTCAGCTCGCGCGCGGCGCGGGCGGCCATCTCCTCGCGTGTCCAGGCCATCAGCCGCTCACCGTCCCGCGTGCCGCAGGCGCGGAAACCGTCCGCTGCTCGATCTTCTTGTCCCCGGCCTGCTCGGGCGTGAGCGCGACCACCCGCTGCACGAAGATGCCGGGCACATGCACCGCGTCCGGGCCGATCCCGCCGGGCTCGACCAGCTCCTCCACCTCGGCGATCGTGACGCGCCCGGCCATCGCGGCCAACGGGTTGAAGTTGCGGGAGGACTTGTTGAACACAAGGTTCCCGTGCCGGTCGCCCTTCGCGGCCCGCACCAGCGCGAAGTCGGTACGGATCCCGCGCTCCAGCACATACTCGACCCCGTCGAAGGTCCGTACCTCCTTGGGCGGCGAGGCCAGCGCGACGCCGCCCGAGCCGTCGTAACGCCACGGCAGCCCGCCCTCGGCGACCTGCGTACCCACCCCAGCCGGGGTGTAGAAGGCGGGGATACCGGCCCCGCCGGCCCGCAGCCGCTCGGCCAGCGTGCCCTGCGGAATCATCTCCACCTCCAGCTCCCCGGCCAGATACTGCCGGGCGAACTCCTTGTTCGCCCCGATATAGGAACCGGTCACCCGGGCGATCCGCCCCGCCGCCAGCAGCACCGCCAGGCCCGACTCCATCGCCCCGCAGTTGTTCGAGACGACCGACAGCCCACCGACCCGCCGGTCGTACAGCGCCTGGATCAGCACATTCGGCACACCACTCAGCCCGAACCCGCCCACCGCCAGCGACGCACCGTCCGGCACATCGGCCACCGCCTCCAGGGCCGTGGCGACCACCTTGTCCATCCGTGAAGCCCCATCTCTGCCTAGCGTCCCGACCCTCAATTAATCAGGGCACTGAGTATCTCTGCGAGGTCCCCCTCACGCTGCCACCGGAGCGCGATAGCGTCAAGACCTGGTAGTACACACCGTTCTTCAAGTGTCCGGACCGCAGACAGCCTGATCTCCCACGGGTATCGTTCAGTGCACCAACCAAACCGACCATGGGAGCGCACATGGCCGCGGTGGACCTCTCCACCCACCCCGGGCACTTGGCCCGCCGGCTGCAACAGGCGCACTACCTGCTGTGGAACACGATGGTCTCCGAGGAGATCACCTCGCCGCAGTTCGCGGTCCTGAACGCGCTCGTAGCCGAGCCGGGGCTCGACCAGCGCACCGTGGGGGAACGTGTGGGGCTGGACCGGTCCACCATCGCCGAGGTGATCAGCCGGCTCAGCCGTCGGGGGCTTCTCGACAAGGACCGCGATCCGCAGGACGGCCGCCGTTTCCTGCTGAGCCTCACGGACGAGGGTGTGCGCACGCACCGCAGGCTGACGGTGCGCACGGCCCGGATGAACCAGGTCTTCCTGGCTCCGCTCTCTGCCGAGGAGCAGACCCTCTTCTTCGATCTCATCCAGCGCGTCTCGGAGGCCGCCGAGGGGCTGCGCAACCCGGCAGTGCCCCTCGCGACGACCAAGGCCTGAGGAGGTCCGCCCTGCGGACCTGTGCGGAGTACCGTGCAGGTGCAGGGGCGTCAGCAGGGCCGCGGCGCGGTCCGGAGTCGAGAGGACCAGCCATGGCTGCCGAGGCCGAACCCGCGGGCATGAGAACCGTCCAGCGGGCGATCGACATACTGGGACTGTTCGACGAGAGTCGCCCCGCGCTGTTCATCCGCGAGATCGTCTCCGCATCGGGGCTGCCCAAGACCACCGTGCTGCGCCTGCTGGGTACCCTCCGCCTCAACGGACTGCTCTGGGTCGACGAACACGGCCGTTACATCGCGGGCCCCGCTCTGCTGCGCTGGTCCCGTCTCGCCGAACGGGCCTGGCGGCTGCCGCCCGCGGCGGGGGTGATCCTGCGCGAGCTCGCGGCCGAGCACCGGGAGACGGCGCATCTGTACGTGCGCCGCGACATCCACCGCGTCTGCATCGCCCAGGAGGAGGGACCGCAGACACTGCGGCAGGTCGTCCGCGTCGGCGACGAACTACCGCTGTGGGCGGGGGGCGTGGCCAAGGCTCTGCTGCTCGACGCCCCCGAGGCCTTGCTGCGTCGGATCGCTGAGGCCTCGCCGTACGGGATCGCCCACCTCGAGACCCTGCACGCGTGGATCGGGGAGGCGCAGGCGCAGGGGTACGCCACGAGCCATGGCGAGCGTGAGGAGGGGCTGTCGGCGGTGGCCGTGCCGGTACGGGGGCGCGGGGGAGCCGTGGTGGCGGCCCTGTCCTTCGGCGGGCCCAGTCCCAGGTTCACCGACGAGCGTGTACGGCGCTTCGCGGACGGACTGACCGTGGCGGCGCGGGAACTGGCGCGAGCGGGGCTCCCGCTGGAGGGGTGAGCCGACTCGCGGCCATGACATTGGTCCGTTCAGCGGACCTGGCGAACCGTTCTCCGGATCCACGCCCTAAACTGGCAGCCTCCGCAGTGCCACCCATGCGTACCCGGGAAGGAAGGCGGCACCACCGTGGACCCGACCCTCGTCACTCATTCCCCGCACACCTCCGCGGACTGGTGGGTCATCGCCGACCAGGCGCGGCATGCGGCGCAGGGCGGACTCGCGGACGCCGCGACGGCACCGGATCTGCTGCGCACGCTCACCGAGCTCGACCAGGCCCGTCGCGAGTCGGTGATCGCCGTCGGTGCCGCCGTGGAGGCGCTGCTCGAGGGAGGCGTGGCCTGGGAGGCGATCGCGGCGGCCCTGGGGCACGGCTCGGCCGAGGAGGCCCGCCGGGCCCTCGCCGCCGCCCGTCAGGACGCCGGCGCGGCGCTCGAACGCAGGCTGGGTCGCCGGGCGTAGCGCCCTGCGGTCCGGGGTGCCTTCCTCAAGCGGCTGAGGCGCGGCCGTCCCCCGGGCCCTCCCCGGGGCTCAGGCCTTGGCCAGGACGACCCACACCTGCCCCTGCGCGAAGTTCATCGGTGTGCCGTCCGCCGTCGTGAACCGAGTGCCGTCCGGCGCGGACGCCCGCCGCCAGCTGACGTCGAACACCCGTCCGTCACGCAGTACTTGGGCCTTCCCGGAGCCCACGGTCTGCGAGTACGGCGAATTGTTGCCGAGGACGTCATGGAACCGCGACGCGCGCACCTGTACGTACTGCACCACCACCGTCGCAGGGGCCACCCGCGCGCCGTCCGTCGTCACCGTAGGCGTCCCGTCCATCGCCACCAGCCAGCGGTGCCGCTCGGCGGACCAGGTGAACGTGAAGCGGGCTGCCGGGAAGTGGACGGTGCGTGTGGTCTGCGGGGTGCCGCCCGCCGGGGCGGCACCGAAGCGGAAGCCCGTCGTCAGCGCGGCGGTGCCCGGTGCGGACTTCATCAGCCGCTGCGGCCGCAGATAGAGGTTGTGCGGCGCGGCCTTGTCGCCGCCGCGGAAGTAGGCGGCGGAGTTCTTGTCGGGTGGCTCGGGGTTCAGCGGCGCCTTGTCGATGAGCGGCAGGAGCTTGTGCTGCGCACCGGAGAAGGCGAGCGTCGGGTCGTCGAACTGGCGCAGCAGTTCCAGGTCCGACTCGCGGGCACTGCGCACCGGCCCGACCACCTTCGGTAGCTTCGTCGCGAACACCGCCATCAGCCGGCTGAGACCGCCCTCGACCTGCTCCGCGTAGACGATGTCCGCCTGGTCCAGGCCCGTCTGCGGGCGCGCCTCGGGCACATTGTCGATCTTCACGGCCAGCACGGGACCGGCGGCCGGGGCGGTGGATGTCCGGGCGCTGCCCTGCGGGTGCGGACTCCGCGGCTCGCCCCGCCCGTCGTGGGGCGCGCCGCCGCCCGAACTGCAGGCCGCGACCAGGGATCCCGTCATCGCGACGGCCAGCAACGCCGCGGTCGTCACGCCGCGTCGCCTCCGTGCAATCCGTCGCATGCCCACCGTGTCCACCCAGCCCCCCGTGGCCGATTGTGTGCTTGTCGCTTCATCGATGGCCATACCCGTTCAGTCCTGATCGTGCGCGCCGAATGGGTGAACGGCTCAGCGGGAGGGAATGGCCAGGGCTGCTCCAGGACTTGCGGTGGAGGCAGTCGGTGTCGACGGTCCGGTCGGTCGACGGTCAGTCCGGGGTGCCGAGGATCTCCCCGAGGTCGTAGCGCACCGGTTCCTCCAGCTGCGCGTACGTGCAGCTCTCGGGGGTGCGGTCCGGGCGCCAGCGGCGGAAGCGCGCGGTGTGCCGGAAGCGCACCCCGTTCTCCATGTGGTCGTACGCCACCTCCGCCACCCGCTCGGGGCGCAGCGGTACCCAGGACAGGTCCTTCTTCCCCGACCAGCGACTGGGCGCGCCCGGCAGCCGGGCCGTTTCGTGCGCCATCTCATCCGACCAGGCCGCCCACGGATGCCCGGTGACGTCCTCCATCCGCAGCGGCTCCAGTTCCTGCACCAGCTCGGCCCGCCGCTTCATGGGGAACGCGGCGGACACCCCCACGTGCTGGAGGGCGCCCCCGTCGTCGTACAGCCCGAGCAGCAGTGAACCCACGACCGGGCCGCTCTTGTGGAAGCGGTAGCCCGCGACCACGACGTCCGCCGTGCGTTCGTGCTTGACCTTGAACATCACACGTTCGTCCGGACGGTAGGGCTGGGAGAGCGGCTTCGCGATCACTCCGTCGAGGCCCGCACCCTCGTACTGCTCGAACCACTGCTCCGCCACCGCGCGGTCCGTCGTCGCCGGCGCCAGGTGGACGGGCGGTGTGACTGCGGACAGCGCCCGCTCCAGCAGGGCGCGCCGGTCACTCAGCGGAACGTCGAGCAACGACGTGTCGTCCAGCGCCAGCAGATCGAAGGCCACGAACGATGCCGGGGTCTTCTCCGCGAGCATCCGCACCCGTGACTCCGCCGGATGGATCCGTTCCGTCAGCGCGTCGAAGTCGAGGTGCCCCTCCCGCGCGATCACGATCTCGCCGTCCACCACGCACCGCTGAGGCAGCCGCTCCCGCAGCGCCTCCACCAGCTCGGGAAAGTACCTGGTCAGCGGCTTTCCCGTGCGGCTGCCCAGCTCGACCTCGGCGCCGTCGCGGAAGACGATCGCCCGGAACCCGTCCCACTTCGCCTCGTACTGCATGTCCGGCGGGATCGTCGCCACTGACTTGGCGAGCATCGGCTTCACGGGCGGCATCACCGGCAGATCCATGCCTATGATTCTGCGACCATGCGGAGCGATCCGCCCGGTGTGCGAGGTCTGATTCGTACGCCTACCGTGGCTCGCATGGGTGATGCAGTGGAGCTGGACGCGGCAGGCAGGACGGTACGGCTGTCCAGCCCGGACAAGATCTTCTTCCCGGAGCGCGGATTCACCAAGCTCGACCTCGCGCGGTACTACCTGGACGTCGGCCCCGGCATCCTGCGCGCCCTCCGCAACCGGCCCACCACCCTGGAGCGCTACCCGGACGGTGTGACCGGAGAGTCCTTCTTCCAGAAACGGGCGCCCAAGAACATGCCCGGCTGGATCCCCACCGCCCACATCACCTTCCCGAGCGGTCGCAGTGCCGACGAAATGTGTCCCACCGAGGTTGCCGCCGTCGTCTGGGCCGCGCAGTACGGCACCCTCACTTTCCACCCGTGGCCGGTACGCCGCGACGACGTCGACCGCCCCGACGAACTCCGCATCGACCTCGACCCGCAGCCCGGCACCGACTACGCCGACGCGGTGCGTGCCGCCCATGAACTCCGTGCCGTCCTCGACGAGTTCGGCGGGCTGCGCGGCTGGCCCAAGACCTCCGGCGGCCGGGGGCTCCATGTCTTCGTGCCCATCGAACCGCGCTGGACCTTCACCCAGGTGCGCCGCGCAGCGATCGCCGTCGGGCGCGAACTTGAGCGCCGTATGCCCGAATACGTGACCATCGCCTGGTGGAAGGAGGAGCGGGGCGAGAAGATCTTCGTCGACTACAACCAGACCGCCCGCGACCGCACCGTCGCCTCCGCCTACTCCATACGCCCCAGGCCGCACGCCCCGGTGTCCGCGCCGCTGCGCTGGGAGGAGGTCGACGACGCGGTGCCCCGCGACTTCGACCTGGGGACCATGCCCCGACGGTACGCCGAACTCGGCGACGTCCACGCGGACATGGACGACCACGCCTTCTCCCTCGAGGCGCTCCTCGAACTCGCCCGCCGCGACGAACACGACCACGGCCTCGGCGATCTGCCGTATCCGCCCGAGTATCCGAAGATGCCGGGGGAGCCCAAGCGGGTGCAGCCGAGCCGGGCCCGGCGGGACGGGAAGCCGACGAGCCCCGAGGGGACGGACAGCACCTAGCCTTCGAGCAGGTCGAGGACACTGCGGCAGTCCTCAAGGAGGGCCACGTCCGAGGCCACTTCGTAGCGCACGTTCCCGGTCGTGCCGTCGTTGGTGTGGCGGCGGGGCGACGCGAGCTCCGCCCGTATGAGCGGCAGCGCCGGGGCCGCTGCCAGGCCCATCTCCCTCAGGCAGGCGGCGATGTCGGGGCGGCGCCGGGGTGTCCTCGTCCAGGCGTCGAGGAGAACCGGCAGGGTGTCGTCGACGCTCCCCGTCACTTTCCAGAGCGCTGTCGCCGCATCGGCGGACTCGTACTCGCAGGCCATCAGTTCGTGCAGACGCGGCGTCACAGGACTGGCGGCCGGGCCGAGCGCACGGGTGAGCCGCAGGGCGACCGACCGCGGGAACTGTCGCTCCGCGCGCAGGCCCTCCTGGAGGGCGGGCAGCACCGTCCCGGCGTCCGGGGCGACCGCCCAGAGCGCCTCCGCTGCCTGTGTCCGTACCTCGGGTCTCGTCGCGTCGTCCGCCAGCAACTCCCGCAGCAGCGGGGCGGCTTCGGCCGCTCGGTCGCCGTAGCCGCAGAGCGCCCCCAGTGCTGCCCCGGGCCAGCCACCCGAGGGGGTGCCCCGCAGGACGTCGAGCACGAGGGGAAGCGACTCGGCAGGGGCGAGGACCCCGAGCGCCGTCAGGAGCCGGTCCCGGGCGTCGCTCGGCTCCCGCGGGTCGAGTGCGGCGAGCCTCTCGTGCAGCACCGGGCCCAGGGGAGCAGCCGCCTCGGGGCCGAGCGCCTCCATCCACCTCTGCAGCCGCTCCGGTACCTCGACCACCTCCAGGATCGAGGTGAGCGCCGCCACGACCCGCCCGTCGCCCTGCAGGGTCAGCACCTCGAGTGCCAGGCCGAGCGCCATGTTCGCGAAGGGTGTATCGGTCTCCAGGGGGCGGTCTCCCGACGCTTCGACATACGCCTCCACACCGGCGACCGCGCAGTGTGCGATCGGCGCGAGATACCGCAGCTCCGTGAGGACCTCCTTGTTCAGCCGCAGATCGTCCTCGGCGAGCAGCCGGGCCAGCGCCAGCACCGGCTCGTCGTCCGGGGCCCGCCACCCCGTCAGCAGCCGCCCCGCCTCTTCGACCGCCGCACTGCGCTGCGACGGCTCCGGGCTGTGCAACTGGCCGACGAGCAGCGGGAACCGCAGATCCGTACGGTCGCCCAGCCTCCAGTGCAGTTCCGCCAGGAGCTCGTCGGCCTCGTCGATGTCCGGGTTCTGGCGGCGCTCGGCCTCCAGCTCGCGCAGATAAGAGATCATGGTGTCGGTCCGCGGCCGCTCCGGCTCCGGACTCTCCGTACCGTCGTCCTCGCGCGCGTGCCGCATCACCTCCAGCGCGATCTCCACCGTGTCCTCGGGCAGCCGGTCGGGTGCACAGCGAGCAAGTTGGGCCAGCGCCGTCATGCGCAGTTCCGGATCGACGGTGCCGGACACGATGTCCCGGAGTGTCCGTCCGGCGTCGGCGCCGAGGGCGGCCGTGTGCTTCACGGCCAGCGTGCCGAGGGCGCGTGCCAGATTCCGCACCGCCTGCGGAGCCTGTTCGACCGGAAGCCGGTCGCGCAGGGCTGCGAACACACGCGCGGGATCGGGGTGGAGCTGCGCCAGTACGCCCGGCACCGCGGCGCGCAGCTCCGCGGCCGGATCGTCGAGCAGCTCCAGGAAGGCGTCCGCTCGGGAGCGGACCAACTGCCGGGCGTCGCGGGAGGGTCGGAACCACTCGTCGTCCTCGTCGAGATCGAGGAGGTCGCCCGGCTCCTCGTCGTCATCCTCAGGGCGGCCCGCGATGCTGCCCAGCAGGCCCACGATCGCGCCCCGGTCGGCCACGGTTGGCGTCGTGACCAGTTCGAAGAGGAACGGAATGCACGCCACCGTCGAGTCGTAGACATCCCCCTGGTGATGCACCGCCCCGTACATGCCGTCCAGCGCGATCTCGCGCTGCGCGGGGTCGTCCGACGCCAGGCCCCACAGCAGGCCGGGCACGTCCGTCGCCGACTCGGTGTACGCATGTCCCATCGACGCCCAGTCGACGTCCACGATCCCCGTGAACACTCAGGCCTCCCCGTTGCCCAGTGGCGTCGGCCGCCACTGATCACAGCATGCCGCACGCCACTGACAACGGATCACCCCGACCGTGGCTCGCGCTGTACCTGTGTGCTTGACGCTCCATCACGGGCATCACATACGCCTGTCAGGGGAGTATGAGTGAAATGCTACGAAATATGTCCATAGGGGAGATAATCTCGAGACGGGCCGCAACCGTCCCTCTGGTTCGTCCCGGCGGCTCGTCTCCGTGAACTCCGTACCAGGATGGAGAGTCCGGCATGGACAGACGCAGCTTCAACCGGCGGATGCTGCTGGGCGGTGCGGCCGTCGCAACATCGTTGTCGATGGGTTCGGAGGCCAACGGTGCCGCCGGACCGGTGAGGACCGCGCCCGCGGGCGGCAAGGTCAAGCACCTCAGGATGTACGCCAAGAGGCTCAACGACGGGCGGATGGCCTACGGCTTCCAGGGGAGGAAGGCGACCATCCCCGGACCGCTGATCGAGCTCAACGAGGGTGACACCCTGCGCATCGAGTTCGAGAACACCATGGACGTCGCGGCGAGCCTGCATTTCCACGGCCTGGACTACGATTTCGCCAACGATGGAACACGATCGTCCATGAGTGCTGTGGGGCCGGGCGCCACACATACGTACACCTGGCACACACACGCTCCCGGCCGCCGCGCCGACGGCACCTGGCGGGAGGGCAGTGCGGGCTACTGGCACTACCACGACCATGTGGTCGGCACGGAACACGGCACGGGTGGCATCCGCAAGGGTCTCTACGGACCGGTGGTCGTACGCCGCCAGGGTGATGTCCTCCCCGACCGGACGCATACGATCGTGTTCAATGAAACGTTGATCAACAACCATGGCACCGGACCCGATCTCGAAGCGACTGTCGGGGAACGTGTCGAGTTCGTGATGATCACGCATGGCGACCTGTACCACACCTTTCACCTGCATGGTCACCGCTGGGCGGACAACCGCACGGGACTGCTCGCCGGACCCGACGACCCGAGCCGGGTCATCGACAACAAGATCGTGGGCCCGGGGGACTCCTTCGGCTTCCAGGTGATCGCGGGCGAGGAGGGCGGGGCGGGGGCGTGGATGTACCACTGCCATGTGCAGCACCACGCAGACCGCGGGATGGCCGGGGTGTTCCTCGTGAAGCGGCGGGACGGGACGTTGCCCAAGTATCAGAAGCACAGTCAGCACGGCCGGCACGGTCACTAGACAGGGGAGATGTCGAGCACCGTCCAATCAGTGAACGGCTCCTCCTGCACATGGACCCGCGGGCCGCGGCAGACCGTGCGACGCCGTCCCAACTCGCCCCCGTCGGGGCGGACGAGACGACCGTACGCGACCGCTTCGAGGGCGTTCCAGGTGATACGGCAGTCGACGAGCACGCTGTGGTCGTCGCCGTACGGGCTGAAGAACACGACCCGGCCGTCGTGGACCGCGAAGGCGCTCGCACCCTTCACCGGATTCTCCCGGGCGCGTACCGTCCGGCCGTCCCGGATCTCCAGCAGCGGAAAGTGCGGGTACGGGCACGCCCACACGGCCCGCGCACCCACGTTGAGGGCGTAGCAGTCGGAAATCTCGTCGTGCCCCGGACCCGGCGTGTGGGCCCACAGCGGTTCACCTGTGCTGCTCCAGCGGCGCAGTCCCGGCGCGCTCAACTCGTCATCGCCGTGGATGCCTTCGTCGAAGTGACCGACCCAGATGTCCTCCACCCCGTCGACCAGTAGGTCCTCGATGCCGTCGCCGAGCCGGAACGTCCACGAGCAGCGGCCCAGCGCATCGAAGACCTGGACGTGCTCCTCGTCGCGCCGACTGCGGGGCGCCGCCACTACGAAGCCACCGTCGGGCAGGGCGTCGAACACCGCATACGACGATCGTACGGCGCTGAGCTGCGTCTCATGGGGTCGGCCGTCCTGGACGGTGACGACCACGGCATCGTACGGATGTGTGCGGCGCCGGTCGGGCGGCCGCTCGGTCGGCAGCCAGTGGGCGCGGCCGTCGGCGTCGACCGTGCTGTGCACGATGTGCAGCTCGCGATACGCGCGCGGCAGCCGGGCATATACGGACAGGCGGGTCGCGGGGCGGTCAGCCGGCATGGGCCTTTCTCGTTGTCATGGAGGGATCCTCACCGTAACGACCTCCCCGCGCAACCGGCTTTTCCGGGCGGGGAGCGCTCCCAACACCGTCGGCGGCCGGGGCTATCCTGATCGCCAACTGCTGAAGAGGAGTCCCGAAGTGACCGAGACCGCGCCGCGCCCCACGCTGGAGGCCGTCGCTGCCCGGGCCGGGGTCTCGCGAGCCACCGTGTCCCGGGTGGTCAACGGCGGTGACGGCGTGCGCAAGCCTCTCGTCGAGCGAGTGCGCCGGGCCGTCGAGGAGCTCGGATACGTGCCCAACCAGGCCGCGCGCAGCCTGGTGACCAAGCGGCACGACGCGGTGGCCGTGGTGATCGCCGAACCGGAGACCCGCGTCTTCGCCGACCCCTTCTTCGCACTGCAACTCCGTGGTATCAGCAAGGAGCTGACGGCCCGCGACTCCCAGCTCGTCCTGCTGCTGACGGAGGGGCGCGCCGACCACCCCCGGGTCGGCCGTTATCTTGCCGGCGGTCATGTCGACGGCGCCCTTGTCTTCTCGCTGCACCTCAACGACCCGCTGCCGGAGCTGGTGCAGCGCGCGGGCGTGCCGACCGTGTTCGGTGGGCGGCCGGGCTGGAGCCACGGCACGAACAGCGCTGTGTACGTGGACAGCGACAACCGCGGCGGGGCCCGTGACGCCGTACGCCATCTCGCGGGACTCGGCCGCCGCCGCATCGCGCACATCACCGGCGCCCTGGACCAGACGTCCGCCGTGGACCGGCTCGACGGGTACCGGGATGTCATGGTCGACAGCGACCCGCGCCTGATCGCCGAAGGGGACTTCACACCGGCCGGCGGCGAACGCGCGATGCGTGAACTGCTGGAGCGCTGCCCGGACCTGGACGCCGTGTTCGCCGCCAACGACCTCAGCGCCTCCGGCGCCCTGCGCGTGCTGAGGGCACAGGGGCGTCGGGTGCCCGACGACGTCGCCGTCATGGGCTTCGACGACATGCTGCCGGTCGCCGAACAGACCGACCCA
The DNA here is from genome assembly GCF_040298185.1 of Streptomyces sp. NPDC001634. Taxonomy (NCBI): domain Bacteria; kingdom Bacillati; phylum Actinomycetota; class Actinomycetes; order Kitasatosporales; family Streptomycetaceae; genus Streptomyces; species Streptomyces sp. NPDC001634. The sequence continues at coordinate 133,946 of NZ_JBEOZU010000009.1, forward strand.
CCTCTTACGACAGTCCGTCAGGACATAGAGAAGATGGGAAGGCTGATGGCCGGTCTGCTGCTGGACGGCCTCGACCGGCAGGGCGGCGAGGCGGGCGTGGTCGGGACGCCGTCGAGTGTGGTTCTGCCGACGAAGCTCGTGCATCGCGCGTCCGCTTGAGCCGCCGGGGTACTGCGGGGCGTCCGTCGCTGCGGATCTGCCGAGCGGGGTTGCCCGCCCAACTGGCCCGCACCGACAGGCGGATACCGGCCGGTGTCTTCCGCGACATGCAGAGCACCATACGTGACAGCAGGGTGCTGTCACGGCGTCCGGAACTCTCCCTCGTCGCGATCGACGCCGCTCTGGTCGTCCGGGGTCGTCACTGCTGCTAGGCTTGATCTTGTTCCGGTCACCAGAACTCCTGGTGTCCGACGGCGCGTTGGTGGTCCAAGGAAAGACACCCCGCTTCCTGCGGGGAGATGCAGGTGCAAGGCCTGCCCGGCGCTCGGATACGAACCCCACCTCGCCCTGTGCGGGGTGGGGTTCGTGCGTCTCTTGTGCCCCCGGCAGCGTCGGGTCGTCGGGCGTCAGCCCTCCTGCTGCTGCGGTGTGCTCTTGATCACTGCGAAGTGAGCTCCGTACGGGTCGGCGAGCCGCGCGATGCGGCCCACGCCCTCCAGGTCCGTCGCGGGCATCCGGATGGTGCCGCCGAGTTCCTGCGCCTTGCTCACCGTGGCGTCCGTGTCCGTGACCTCGAAGTACGGCAGCCAGTGCGCGCCGGACTGCGCTTCCGAGGGGTCGTCGGCCAGGGGAACGAGGCCGCCGAACATCGCGTCGGGGCCGGCGCCCGCAGGGTTGACACAGGTGTACGTGCCGCCGGGGAAGGGCACGCCCTCGGTCTCCCAGCCCAGCACCTGGTTGTAGAACGCGGCGGCGCGGGCGATGTCCGGGGTGTAGAGCTCGGCCCAGCACAGCGAGCCGGGGTCACCGGCCACGTCGACGCCCTTGGTCTGGCCCGGCTGCCAGATGCCGAAGGGCACGCCGGCCGGGTCGGCGAGGACGGCCATATGGCCCTGGCCCATGACGTCCATGGGCTGGAAGAGCACGCTGCCGCCGGCCTGCTCGGCGGCCTTGGCGGTGGCCTCCGCGTCAGGACTCTGGAAGTAGATGGTCCAGGACGGCGGTCCCTGTTCCGGGGTGGTCTGCATACCGCCGGCGGCGGTCTTGCCGGAGAGCTGGAAGAAGCCGTATCCCCCGGCGTCGGGTCCCGCCGACTGGAACTGCCAGCCGAAGAGACCGCCATAGAAGGAGATGGCGCCGTCGATGTCCGGGGTGCCGACATCAAGCCAGTTCGGGGCGCCGTTGACGAAACGGGTGGTGAGCATGAGTGCCCTCCTCTGAGGGGTCCCGTTGCCTGCACTGCCGAGTCTTCCACCGCCCACTGACAATCGCCGCCGGAGTGACACGATGGATTCGTATGACGGTGGGTGACCGTGGGAGCGGTTTTTTGTTGTGGGTTTCCTGCGCGCCGACGTGTGTCGCCAGGCCGGGCGGGTACATCATCAGTCGCCAGGCCGGGTTGGGTACATCATCAGGGGCCGTGCCAGCCGGACGGGTGAGCCGTTGATTCGCCGTTGATCGAACGTTTTTCGTCGCACGGCACGATCCTGACCATGCACATCGAAGCGATCACTGCGTCCGACATCGCCTGGCAGGAGCAGGCGCTGTGTGCGCAGACGGGGGCCGATTTCTTCTTTCCGGAGCCGGGCAGTTCGGTGCGGGAGGCGAAGCGTATCTGCGGGCTGTGCGAGATCCGCTCCGTGTGTCTCGAGTACGCGCTCGCCAACGACGAACGGTTCGGCGTCTGGGGCGGGTTGTCCGAGAAGGAGCGGATGCATCTGCGGCGGACGGAGGAGAACGGATGAGAGCTGACCAGTCCGTTAATCGGTACGACGGTGCGGTGGGGTGCCGATAGGATCCCGTCGTCCGGGTCGTCCGATGGGCCGGTAGCGCAGAGGCAGGCGCACCTGCATGGCATGCAGGCCACGCCGGTTCGAATCCGGCCCGGCCCACGTCAGTCGGACACGGGGGACACATGGGTGAGGGCGGCGGGCTCACCGCGGAGGAGCTGGCGGCCTTCGACCGTACGGTCGGCAAGCTGCGGGCGCTGCCCGTCGATGACCCGGTGCGGTTGCGGGCCGAGCAGGTCGCCGCGTCCTTCGCCCGGGACGGGCGGCTGCGGCGGCGCAAGGCGCGTGGCGCCGAGGTGTCTGCTGCCGACGCGGCACTGATGGCGGCGACGGCGACGGGTGCGACGGCCCGCCGCGAGGACGCTCCGCTGACGCGCACAGGCACCGGCACAGGCACCGGCACAGGCGCAGGTATCGGCATCGGCATCGGCGCCGGCACTGGCGGCGGCGTCCGGCCGGCCGCGGACTCCCCGGGAACCTTCCGTAAACCGCGTACCTGTTATGTCTGCAAGGCGCCCTATCGACAGGTCGACTCCTTCTACCACCGGCTGTGCCCCGGGTGCGCCGCGGACAACGCCGCCCGGCGCGGGCTGAGCACCGAGCTGAGCGGCCGGCGCGTGCTGCTCACCGGTGGCCGCGTGAAGATCGGGTTCCAGCTGGCGCTGATGATGCTGCGCGACGGCGCGGAACTCCTTGTCACCAGCCGCTTTCCGCATGACACAGTGCACCGCTTCCAGGCCGAGCCGGGCAGCGCGAAGTGGCTCGACCGGCTGACGGTACTCGCCGTCGACCTGCGCGATCCGCGCCAAGTTCTCGGGCTGTGCGATCAGTTGAGGCGGGAGGGGGAGCCGCTCGACATCCTCGTCAACAACGCGGCCCAGACAGTGCGCAGGCCGCCGGAGTCGTACGCGCTGCTGGTCGCGGGCGAGCAGGCCGAACTGCCCGAGGGGGTACGGCAGGCGCCCGGATTCGTGCCGATGCGGGCCCTGGCGGGCGGCCCCTCGGAGCTGCCCGTCGTCCTGCGGGAGGCCGACGAGGCCGGGCTGCTGCCGGACCCGTCCCCGGAGAACTCCTGGTCGGCGCGGCTCGGCGCGCTGGACCCGGCCGAGGTCCTGGAGACACAGCTGGTGAACGCCCTCGCCCCGGCGCTGCTTTGCGACCGGCTGCTGCCGCTGCTGCTCGCCTCTCCGCGACCGAGGCGGTACGTGGTGAACGTGACCGCCGTGGAGGGCCGGTTCGCCGTCCGCAACAAGACCGCCGGGCATCCGCACACGAACATGGCGAAGGCCGCGCTGAACATGCTGACCCGCACCAGCGCCGCCGACCTCGCGGCGCAAGGCGTGCACATGTGCGCCGTCGACACCGGCTGGATCACGGACGAGAACCCGGCGCCGAAGAAGAGGCGGATGGCGGGCGCGGGCTTCCGCACCCCACTGGACGTCGTGGACGGCGCCGCCCGCGTGTACGACCCGATCGTGCGCGGCGAGGCCGGGGATCCGGTGTCCGGGGTGTTCCTGAAGGACTACCGCGTGGCGGAGTGGTAGCGGGCGGGGTGCGGCGGGGCCTTGCGCGCGGGGAGGCGTCGGATACGAGGGCGGGTCGTGGTCCGTCCCGGCCGTCCGGATGCGCGGCCGGGCGCGCGGGACGATGCTGGAGACATGTCCGGACGGGCTCCTGTCATTGTTCATCCGCCGTCGGGCACCGGCGGCCGTCGGGTGACCGCGCGCGGGGAGAGCCTGGGAATGGCGTTCTCCGACGAGGACGTGATCGAGTTCCTCGGTCGCGCCGGCCTGCCCGACGCCGAGGACCTGCTCGACGATCCCGCGTGGGTGAAGTGGCGCGGCGCGGACGCGCACCACTACGAGGCCGCTTAGGAGACGCCGTACTACGACGCCGCGTAGGAGGTACGGCGCCGATGTGGCGGCCAGGGCAGCGGTGCTGCGCAGGTCGCGCGCGCCGAGGGGGTCTTCGTGCTGCCCGTCAGAGGGTTGTCGGAACCCAACCGGAGGTCGGGCGCGGCAGAACGCTAGTCCTCACTGACGGGGGCCAGCACGGCGAGTGTCCCATGGGCCTGGCGCAGCGCCAGCTCCAGCGCGAGCGGTGGATGCAGCATCCCGCTCCCGTCGGGTGGAACGATCCACTCCAGGGCGCGTGCCGACCGGTAGGGCGGGGGCACGGAGATCCATGACCCCTTGCCCGCATGGCGTACTCCTGCCCCGACCCAGTGACCGGCCGGATCCGGTGGCACGAAGAAGCCCACCCGCTGCGCCGCCGAGTCCACCAGCGTCGGGCCGGGCGTCCGCACCGGGTCGAACCACAGGATGTCCAGCGTGAGCAGACCCAGTTGATGGGGGACGCTCACCACGTCCCAGTGATGTCCGGCCTCCATCAGCACCGTGCCGTGGCCCTGATCCCATTCCCGCTTGCACGCTTGCGGGTCCGACGCGGCGGCAGCGAGCCACTCCACGCCCTGTATCCACATTGCATTCGTCATGACCCGCTCCAGGGGCGCCAGCCGGCCCTGCCATGCATACGACAGGGACTGCTCGGGCCGGTGCCTGCGGGGGACACCACAACCCGGCATATTCATGGTGATAGATATTTCTACCCGGCGGAAAGGGTGGCGCGGCCTGGCGTTTGCTGCGGAAACGCTCCGGCTCCCTGTCGGCGCCGCCTCGATGTCCGGCCAACGACCAGGCCGCCGAGGGCAGTTCAGCGCCGCATCCCCATGAACACCTTGGTCCAGAACCTCTGCTGCCGCTCCGACGCGCCCACCAGATATGTCGCCCGCAGCTTCGGCGGCAGCAGGGCCACCAGCCTGGTCACCAGCTTGCGGCGCTTCTTCAGCTGCGACAGCTCCGCGTTGGCGAGGACCTGGTGGACGACGTCGTTGTGCCGGTCGCCCTCCTCCGCATGACGTGCGGCCCAGCGCAGCCGTGTCTCCCAGGTCTCCACATCCAGGGCCAGCTCGCCGAGCCCCGTCACCGGACGGGCGCGCAGCCGGTCGGCGAGCGCCGTCAGGGACACCGGCGCGTGCTCCCCGTCGCCGAGGTACATGCATGGGCCGCATGATGCCGCAGCCGTACGATCGCCCGCACCGGGAAATCGGCGGCGCCGGGGCGAACCGGCGCCGGGGGAGCGGACTGGGCGGGCGAACCGGCGCCGGGGGAGCGGACTCGGCGGGCGAACCCGCGTCGGGGAGGAGCGGATTACATGGGCGACCCCGCGTCGGGGGAGCGGACTACGCGCCCCGCGCCGCCATCCGTGCCTTGCGGGCCGCCAGCTTCTCGTCGAACTTGACGGCCTCCGTGTTCAGGCCGCCCATGAACAGACCCAGTTCCTCCTGGGCCTGGAGGCCCTCGGGGCCGAGGCCGTCGATCTCCAGGACCTTCAGGAAGCGGAGCACCGGCTGGAGCACGTCGTCGTGGTGGATGCGCAGGTTGTAGACCTCGCCGATCGCCATCTGTGCGGCGGCGCGCTCGAAGCCGGGGATGCCGTGGCCGGGCATGCGGAAGTTCACCACGACGTCGCGGACCGCCTGCATGGTCAGGTCGGGCGCGAGCTCGAACGCGGCCTTCAGCAGGTTCCGGTAGAACACCATGTGCAGGTTCTCGTCGGTCGCGATGCGGGCCAGCATCCGGTCGCAGACCGGGTCGCCGGACTGGTGGCCGGTGTTGCGGTGCGAGATGCGGGTGGCCAGCTCCTGGAACGCGACGTAGGCGATCGAATGCAGCATCGAGTGCCGGTTGTCCGACTCGAAGCCCTCGCTCATGTGCGCCATCCGGAACTGCTCCAGCTTGTCCGGGTCGACCGCGCGCGAGGCGAGCAGGTAGTCGCGCATCACGATGCCGTGCCGGCCCTCCTCCGCGGTCCAGCGGTGCACCCAGGTGCCCCACGCGCCGTCGCGGCCGAAGAGCGAGGCGATCTCGTGGTGGTAGCTGGGGAGGTTGTCCTCCGTCAGCAGGTTCACGACCAGCGCGATCCGGCCGATCTCGGTGACCTTGGACTGCTCCTTCTCCCAGGCCACGCCGTCCTCGAAGAATCCGGGGAAGTTGCGGCCGTCGCTCCAGGGCACGTACTCGTGCGGCATCCAGTCCTTGGCGGCCTTCAGATGCCGGTTCAGCTCCTGCTCGACGACCTCCTCCAGCGCGTACAGCAGCCGGGCGTCGGTCCAGACGGAGGGGCTGCCGAGGTGGGGAGAGGTGATCGTCACGGGAACTCCAGGGAGACGGCGAAAAACAGGTGCACGAACCGGCGAGCGGTGCCGGAAACTTACGGGATCGTAGGCTACGAGGCCGTAGGTTACGAAGCCGTAGGTTAAGTGCGCTGTAAAGAGCGCTGTTCAGCCCTGCTCTCACGGTGCGTCAGACATCGCCGGCACGGGTCGTACGGCGTGGCGAAAGCTCCACGGACCGCAGGTCCCGGGGGTGGAAGGGCTTGCTGGATCGGCCGGTCAGGCATACAGATCCCGCAGGCGCACCGAGAGACATGTCACACAACCCTCGAGCTTCTCGAACTCGCTGATGTCCACTACGACCGGTTCATGCCCGAGGTCGGCGAGCAGTTCCGCGGTCTTCGGGGCGCTGGCCGCCATGAGCAGCTTGCCGCCGCCGAGCAGCACGACGTGCGAACCGGACTCTTCGGGCACCGGCAGGAAACGCGGGAACATCGCCGGTTTGTCCACCAGCGGCACATGGCCGATGACCGTGCCGTCGGGCAGCGCGGTGACCGCCGACTTCAGGTGCAGCACCCTGGTGACGGGTACGGCGACCACGCGGGCGCCCAGCGGTTCGAAGACTGCGCGCACCTGCTGGACGGCGGCCGCGTTGGTGCGCCCGCTGCGGCCCACGTAGATCGTGTCGTCGACCTTCAGGATGTCGCCGCCGTCCAGCGTGCCCGGCTCCCAGATCCAGTTCACCGAACAGCCGAGCCGGGCGACGGCCTCCTCGACGCCCGCGGTCTCCTCGCGCCTCGACTCGGCGCCGGGCCGGGCGATCAGGGCGACGTTCTTGTACGTCACCACCGCGTCCTCGACGAACACCGAGTCCGGGCAGTCGTCGGCCGGGTCCACCTCGACCGTCTCCCAGCCGTGCGTACGCAGCGCCTCCGCGTACGCCTCCCACTGCTCGAGCGCAAGGTCGATGTCGACCTTCTCCCGCTCGATGTGCGTCACCAGCCCCTCGGCGAGGCGCGGGCTGGGTCGGCGGATGAGGGCCTTCTTGCTGGGCACGTGGAAACTCCGTCTCGGCTGATGGTGTCGCCGGACATCATGCAGCGCCGGTCCCCGGGGGCAAAGCCCCGGGCCCGTGCGGTGCGCCGCTCGGGCGTGCTGTGGCCCACCGGATGCGCTCGCCCGGCGCACGCGGCGGTGCACCGCCTGCGCCCGTGGCGGCGCACCGCCTACGCCCGACAGGCGCGCGCGGTGGCCCACCGGACACGTTCGCCCGGCCCCATGGCGGCCCACCGCGTGCGTCGTCGTCAGGCGGGTTCCCCGAGGGTCTCCGGCGTCGTGTCGCCGAGTTCTCCGTCGAGCAGCAGCCAGCGCGTGATCCCGATCGACTCCAGGAACGGCACGTCGTGGCTCGCCACGATCAGCGCGCCCTCGTACGACTCCAGGGCCGTCGTGAGCTGCCGCACGCTCGCCATGTCGAGGTTGTTCGTCGGCTCGTCGAGCATGAGCAACTGCGGCGCGGGCTCGGCGAGCATCAGCGCGGCCAGGGCGGCGCGGAAGCGCTCGCCGCCCGACAGTGTCCCCGCCGGCTGGTCGGCCCGTGCGCCTCGGAACAGGAAGCGGGCCAGACGCGCCCGGATCCCGTTGTTGGTGGCGCCCGGGGCGAACCGGGCCACGTTCTCCGCCACAGTCAGCTCGTCGTCGAGGACGTCCAGCCGCTGGGGCAGGAACCGCAGCGGCACATGGGCCGTGGCCTCGCCCGACACCGGCTCCAGCTCGCCCGCGATCGTGCGCAGCAGGGTGGTCTTGCCCGCGCCGTTGCGTCCGACCAGCGCGATCCGCTCGGGACCGTGCAGGTCGAGGCTGACCTCGACGCGTGCGCCGTACACGAGCTCCAGATCCCGGAGCGTCAGCACGGACCGCCCCGGCGGCACCGCCGTGTACGGCAGCTCGACGCGGATCTCGTCGTCGTCCCGTACCGCCTCGACCGCCTCGTCCAGGCGCTCCTTGGCGTCGGCGAGTTTCTCCTCGTGCAAGATGCGGTGCTTGCCGGCGGACTCCTGCGCCGCACGCTTGCGGGCCCCCATGACGATCTTCGGTTCGCGCTTGCTGTCCCACATCTTCTGGCCGTACCGCTTGCGGCGGGCCAGTTTGACCTGGGCGTCGGCCAGTTCGCGCTTCTGCTTGCGGAAGTCGGCCTCGGCGACACGGACCATGCGCTCAGCCGCCTCCTGCTCGACGGCCAGCGCCTCCTCGTACGCCGAGAAGTTGCCGCCGAACCAGATGACCTCGCCGGAGCGGAGATCTGCGATCTGGTCCACCAGCTCCAGGAGTTCACGGTCGTGGCTGACCACGACCATCACCCCCGACCAGGCCTCGACCGCCGCGTACAGCCGTCGGCGCGCGTACAGGTCCAGGTTGTTGGTGGGCTCGTCGAGCAGCAGCACGTCCGGACGGCGCAGCAACAGCGCGGCGAGCCGCAGCAGGACGGACTCGCCGCCGGAGACCTCGCCGATGGTGCGGTCCAACCCGATGTGATCGAGGCCGAGTTCGCCGAGCATCGCCTCGGCACGCTCCTCCACGTCCCAGTCGTCGCCGACGGCCGTGAAGTGCTCCTCGGCCACATCACCGGCCTCGATGGCGTGCAGTGCGGCGCGCGTCGCAGCGATTCCGAGGGCCTCGTCGACCCGTAGGGCGGTGTCGAGGGTGACGTTCTGCGGCAGATGGCCGACCTCACCCGCGACGCGCACGGTGCCGCCGGACGGGGTGAGTTCACCCGCGATCAGCTTCAACAGGGTCGACTTTCCAGATCCGTTGAGGCCGACGAGGCCGGTCCTGCCGGACCCGAAGGCGACCTGGAGGTCGTCGAAGACGGAGGTCCCGTCGGGCCAGGAGAAGGACAGAGAGGTACAGGTGATGGAGGGGGTGTGTGACATACGGGCCTCGCGATTGCTCGACATGGGCATGGGCAACGCGTGTGAGACACCGCATGGGGCGACGGTCCGTGAACACAGGAAAAGCCCTGCACCGTAGGACGGCTCGAACGCCGAGGTCGCACGCTACGCACACAGACGCGGACGGCACTGTGTGACGCGGTGTCTCAGGACCTCAGACGAGCAACGTCCTTCTCCGATCGACGGCAACAGGAACGCTGTACACCGTAGGAACGGGTCCATGGGGTGTCAACGAATTAAACGGCGACACGATGGCTTTGTACCCGTCGGATTCCTGCCGGCCACCGCCCCTGACTGCTGGTTGGCTCGTCCCCATGACCCACGACACCCTTCTGCGTGAGCGGGCCCTCGCCTTCCGGGCCCTGCACACTCCGGGCCGGCCCCTCGTCCTTCCGAACGCCTGGGACACGGCGAGCGCGCGGCTCGTCGAGCAGGCGGGCGCGGGGGCCGTCGCCACCACCAGCGCCGGGCTCGCCTGGGAGCTGGGTGCCGCCGACGGCGACCGGCTGTCCCGCGACGACGCCCTCGCCGCGGTCGCGCGGATCGCCGAGGCGGTGGCCGTACCGGTGAGCGCGGACATCGAGTGCGGCTACGCGCAGGATGCCGCGGGTGTCGGCGACACGATCAGGGCGGTGCTTGCGGCGGGCGCCGTCGGCGTCAATATCGAGGACGGTCTGTACGGCGGCGGCGCACCGCTGCGTTCGATCGCAGAGCAGGCCGCGCGGATCGCCGCGGCGCGCGAGGCAGCAGACGCGGCCGGGGTGCCGCTGTTCGTCAACGCCCGCGTCGACACGTATCTACGGGGGGCCGGAGACCTGGAGGACACCCTGGAGCGGGCCGTCGGCTTCCTCGCCGCGGGAGCGGACGGCGTCTTCGTGCCCGGGGCCGTCGACCCCGTGACCGTGAAGGCACTCGTCGACGGCGTCGACGGTCCGCTGAACGTGCTGGTCGGGCCCGGCGCGCCCACTGTCGGTGAGCTGGCCGCGCTCGGCGTCGCCAGGGTCAGTACCGGATCGGACATAGCGCAGGCCGCCCATGGTCTGGTCCGCCGCGCCGCACGGGAGCTGTTGGACGCGGGGACCTACGGCGCACTGGCCGGTGGGCTCGACTACGGGGAGCTGAACGCGCTGATGGGCGGAGGTCGTTAGCCCATAGGGGCGCGTCCGGTACGTGGTGCGTCCGGCAAGGGGTGTGCCCGAGTGCCCAACCGTCACCCCACGGGGTGCGTCCGACTGACCGACCGTCACCCCCACGGAGCGCGTCCGACTGACCGACCGTCACCCCCTACAGGGTGCATTCAGCACGCGTCCCGCATCAGCTCCGCGAGGTCGTGGTCCAGGTCCACGTGGAGGTGCTCCAGGCCGACCGGCACCAGCTCCGTGGTCCGCTGCAGGAAGCGCCGGACCTCCGTGGAGTGGACGTGCACCACGGCGGTGCCCTCCGGGGCGTGGAACTCCAGGACGGTGCGGTCGTAGCCGTACGGCCGCACCCGGACGTCACCCTGACCCTCCGGTCCCTCCAGGCCGGCGGCGAGGAGTTCGCGGGCGAAGGTCCAGCAGACCTCCACGCCCTCCAGGGTGGCCGGAGCGGGGAAGGTCATGCGGACGGCGAACGGGTCGCGCCGGTCGTAGTGGAGCGTGGCCGGAATGCTCTGCATCCGCGGCGCGGCAGCGACGAGACGGGCCTCCACGGGCTGCTCGATGAGGGTGGACAACGCCTTGCTCCCTTGTGACGGCTGGATGGACTTCGGGCGGATGAGGCCGGGCACTTGAAGAGACGCTGGATTCGGCCAATCCGTGCACATGAGATTCGAGTGACCTGTGTCACCGGGTTCATGCCACTGAGGCGATCCATCGGACGATCGATGTTTTCGTCCCGTGGTCTGCGGGACAACGGAGAGGACACCGGACACGGGCGTACGGTTCCCGGGCCGAGGGCATCTGGACGGCACCGGGGGAGTGGGCTAGCTTCGCGCGCCATGACAGGCATGGGGAACACGAGACGTGCGGGCCGAACGGTGGCCGTGGGACTGTGCGTTGCGGCACTCGCCGCCTTATGGGCGACACCCGCGCGGGCACACGGGGACCAGCGGCCGGCGCCGCACTGGCAGCTCAAGGACAGCGGCACGGACGTACGCTTCCGCGGCCTCTCGGCGGTCAGCCGGGACACCGCCTGGCTGGCCGGATCCAAGGGCACGGTGCTGCGCACCATCGACGGCGGAGCACAGTGGCGGAACGTCTCGCCACCGGGCGCCGCGGACCTGGAGTTCCGTGACGTCGAGGCGTTCGACGCCCGGCACGCGGTGGTCCTGGCCATCGGCGAGGGCGAGGCCTCCCGGGTCTTTCGCACCGACGACGGCGGCACGACCTGGACCGAGACGTTCCGCAACACCGACGCCCAGGCCTTCTACGACTGCCTCACCTTCTTCGACCGCCGCCACGGTCTCGCCCTGAGTGATCCGGTCGACGGAAAGTTCCGCATCCTCTCCACCAGCGACGGCGGCCGCTCCTGGACGGTCCTGCCCAGCTCCGGCATGCCCGCCGCCCAGGACGGCGAGGCCGGGTTCGCGGCCGGCGGCCAGTGCCTGGTCACGTCCGGGGCGCACGACGTGTGGCTCGCCACGGGCGGTGGCGCACACGCGCGCGTGCTGCACTCCGCCGACCGCGGACTGACCTGGACGGCTGCCGACACGCCGATCCCGGCGGGCGATCCGGCCCGCGGCGTCTTCGCACTCGCCTTCCGCGACCGCACGCACGGCATCGCGCTCGGCGGCGACTACCGTCCCGGGGGCGCGACACAC
>NZ_JBEOZU010000009.1:145829-173575 GCF_040298185.1 Streptomyces sp. NPDC001634
CGGCGGCCTCCCCCGCCCCCCCCCCCCGCGCCCGGGGGCGGGGGGGGCCCCCCGGGGACGGGGGCCGCAGCTGGACGCCCGCGGCGGAGCCACCGCCCGCCTACCGCTCCGGCGTCACCTGGCTCCCGCACAGCCGCACGGCCGCGCTCGCCGTCGGCCCCACCGGCACCGACCTCACCACGGACGGCGGCCGCAGCTGGAGGACGGTCGACACGGGCTCGTACGACACCGTGGACTGCGCCCCCGACCTGGGCTGCTGGGCCTCCGGCGAGAAGGGCCGGGTGGCCCGCCTCGAGCCCTGACGGTGATCCCCGCGAAACGGGGTACTCGACCGTGACCATCACCCCGAAAGGAAGTGACCGGTCATGCCACGCGGCTCCAGCCCCAAGCGGGAACGCCAATACGAGCACATCAAGGACAGTGCGCTCGAGCGCGGGGAGAGCAAGGAGCGTGCCAAGGAGATCGCGGCGCGGACCGTCAACAAGGAGCGCGCCCGCTCCGGCGAGTCAAGGACCGCGAGCCGCACGTCCACCCAGGACATGTCGTCCGGCAAGCGGGGCGGACAGCGCTCGGGAAAGGGCTCCCAGGGGCCCACATACGACCAGTTGTACGAGGAGGCCAGGAAGCGCAACATCCATGGCCGCTCGGACATGAACAAGAGCGAGCTCAGGCGCGCCCTGGGCAAGTGACGCCGGACCGCGGGGATGCGTAGGCTCGACATCACCATGACGACCGTACGCATCCCCGTGGGCTGGCCCGCGACCGAAGAAGAAGCCCGCGCCGTGCAGGACGAATTGCGCGGCCTGGTGGTCCTCGACGAGCCGGGGCCGCCGCCCGGTACCGGCCCGGTGACGGGGGTCGACGTCGCCTACGACGACGACCGCGGCGTGGTCGCGGCGGCGGCCGTCGTGCTGGACGCGGCCACGCTCGCCGTGGTCGCCGAGGCCACCGCCGTCGGCGAGGTCTCCTTCCCGTACGTCCCCGGCCTGCTCGCGTTCCGCGAGATCCCCACCGTTCTCGCCGCGCTGGACGCCCTCTCCCACGACCCCGGACTGGTCGTCTGCGACGGCTACGGACTGGCTCATCCGCGCCGTTTCGGCCTGGCGAGCCACCTCGGCGTGCTCACCGGGCTGCCCACGATCGGCGTGGCCAAGAACCCCTTCACCTTCACGTACGAGGAGCCGGGCGTCCCGCGCGGCAGTACGAGCCCCCTCCTCGCGGGCGCCGACGAGGTCGGCCGAGCCGTGCGCACCCAGGCGGGCATCAAGCCGGTGTTCGTCTCCGTGGGACACCGTGTGAGCCTCGACAACGCCTGCGAGCACACCCTCGCGCTCGCCCCGAAGTACCGCATCCCCGAGTCCACCCGGCGCGCCGACGCCCTGTGTCGGCAGGCCCTGCGGGAAGCGGTCGGACCTGCGTACTGAGTACGGGACCTGAGTACGCGTACGGATGTGGCGGTGCCGTGGTGATCGCCAGGCTGTCGCCCATGACGACACACCGTGCCCCCAAGACCGTGGGCCACCCCGCCCAGCCCGTCGAGCGCGCCGTGATGGTCGGGCTTCTGCTCGCCGTCATAGCCGGTTTCGCCTGGATCGGAGGGATGATCTACACCGTTCTGGGGTGGCCGTTCTAGGACTCCTCGCGCCGGGCCGCCACCCGGAAGGTGAGGCCCGCGGCGCGGAGGCGGTCGATGAGGGTGTTCCCCATCGCCTGTGCCGTCGTGACCTGGCCGGACGTGGGCGGCAGGTCGTCGAGGGCGAGGGACATGGCCGACTCGGCGAAAATCTTCGCCGTCTCGTCGTAGCCCGGGTCGCCGCCCGCGACCTCGGTGAGGACGCGCCGGCCGCCGCCCTCGCCCACGAACCGCACCGAGAACCAGCTCTTCGCCCGCTTTTCCTGGCTCGGCCCCTCCCCGGGCCTGATCCGGTCCGACAGCCACCGTCGTGCGGGCGGCACCTGCGCGGCAGCGAACAGCGCGCCCACCGTGGCCAGCCCGCCCAGGGCGTACGGCAGGCTCTCGACCGCCGCGTAGTGCCGGTAGCGGAAGTCGGGTCCGTACCGCTCCAGCGCCCGCGCCGAGCGGCGTACCACCTGCGCGTCGATGGTGGGCAGCGGCAACGCCCACGCTCCGACCTCCGGTGCGAAGCGCGGTGTGCCGAGCGGCGCCTGTGCCCGCCGCCCGAAGAGCCGGGGTTCATGGCGTCCGCGCTCTCGGGCCGCGCCCAGCAGCTGCGGCCCGCGCGCGAACTGGCCGAGCGCGGAGGCGAACGTTCCGCCCGAGAACATCGCCTGCGCACGGACGAACCCGTCGACCGTCAGCGGCACCCCTTCGGGGAGCTGCTGCACGGTGAAGTACGCCCCGAGATCGTGCGGCGCCGCGTCGAATCCGCAGGAGTGCACGAGCCGTGCCCCGGTCTCCCGTGCGCGGGCATCGTGCCGTACGTACATGAGGTTGACGAATTCGGGCTCGCCGGACAGGTCGAGGTAGTCGGTTCCCGCGTCGGCGCAGGCTGCCACCAGTTCCTCGCCGTACTCCAGATAGGGCCCGACCGTTGTGGCCAGCACGCGCGCGTGGCGGGCGAGTTCGTGCAGCGAATGCGGGTCCGAGACATCCGCCTGGAGGACACCGGGCCCGGCGTCGCCGGCGAGGCGTTCCCGCAGTAGTTCCAGCTTCTCGGCGCTGCGGCCCGCGATCGCCCAGCGAAGCCCCTCGGGCGCGTGGGCGGCGAGGTACTGCGCGGTGAGCACGCCCACGAAGCCCGTGGCCCCGAACAGCACGATGTCGTACGCGCGATCCGTTTTCCGCCTGTTCATGACACCTCTCCGCCCGCACCGTTTCGTCGGTGGCCGAGGCTAGCGTGGGGGTCGGGCGGCCGGGACGGGAGGTCGGCGCGGCAGCACCCAAGCATGCCCCACTGAAGCCGCTTTCATGTGATATGAGACGGTTTGATGGCGGGAACTCGACTAAGCGCTTGCTCGTTCAGCTCTTGCCCGCACCACGGCGCCTTCTTAACATCGCTGATGTCACATCATTTGTGTCACAGACCTGGGAGCTTGATGGCAGTGGCAAAGATGCCGGGGCATGGTCCGCTCGCCGGAGTGCGCGTCGTCGAGCTCGCAGGAATCGGGCCCGGCCCGTTCGCCGGGATGCTCCTTGCCGACCTGGGTGCCGACGTCGTCCGAGTGGACCGGCCGAACGGCTCGGGGATGGCGATCAACCCCGAGTACGACGTGACGAACCGCAACAAGCGCTCGGTGGTCGTCGACCTCAAGGCCGAGGACGGCCCGGCCCGGGTCCTGGACCTGGCCGAACGCGCCGACATCCTCATCGAGGGCTACCGCCCCGGCGTGGCCGAACGGCTCGGCGTCGGCCCCGGGACCTGCCACGCCCGCAACCCCGCGCTCGTCTACGGCCGTATGACCGGCTGGGGCCAG
The DNA here is from genome assembly GCF_040298185.1 of Streptomyces sp. NPDC001634. Classification (NCBI taxonomy): domain Bacteria; kingdom Bacillati; phylum Actinomycetota; class Actinomycetes; order Kitasatosporales; family Streptomycetaceae; genus Streptomyces; species Streptomyces sp. NPDC001634. Next base: position 149,265 of record NZ_JBEOZU010000009.1, read on the forward strand.
GAGGGCCCGCTCGCGCCGCGCGCCGGACACGACATCGCGTACATCGCGCTCACCGGCACCCTCGGCATGATCGGCGACCCGGACGCGCCGCCCGCGATCCCCGCCAACCTCGTCGGTGACTACGCCGGCGGCTCGCTCTACCTGGTCGTCGGCGTCCTGGCCGCCCTCCACCACGCGCGCGCGACGGGTAATGGGCAGGTGGTGGACGCGGCCATCGTCGACGGTGCCGCGCACCTGGCCTCCATGATCTACGGCATGCTGGCCGCCGGCGGCTGGCAGGACCGCCGCGGCGCCAACCTCCTCGACGGCGGCTGTCCCTTCTACGGCACCTACGAGACGGCAGACGGCCAGTACATGGCGGTCGGTGCCCTGGAGCAGCAGTTCTACGAGGAGTTCATGGACCTCCTCGGCATCGGGGACCAGGGCCCGGCCCGCAGGGACGTGGGCCGCTGGGGTGAACTGCGCGAGACCGTCGCGGCCCGCTTCAAGACCCGTACGCGCGACGAGTGGACCGCCGTCTTCGAGGGCTCCGACGCCTGCGTGGCCCCCGTGCTCTCGCTCCGCGAGGCGCCCACGCACCCCCACCTCGCCGCCCGCGGCACCTTCACCGGTCACGGCGGCATCACCCAGCCGGCGCCGGCTCCCCGTTTCTCCGTCACCCACACGTCGGTACGCAGCGGGCCCGCGCAGCCCGGTGCGGACACCGCGGACGTCGCGCGTGACTGGGACGTACCCCGACTCCTCCAGGACGGCCAATGATGGAACTCTCGATCCCCCTCGACTACGCGGTCGACCCCCGCCGGGCGGCCGACGAGGCCGCCGCGCTGGAGTCCGCGGGCCTGGACGCCGTCTGGGTCGCCGAGGCGTACGGCTTCGACGCGCCCACGATCATGGGCTATCTGGCCGCCCGCACCGAACGGATGAAGATCGGCTCCGCGATCCTCAACGTCTACTCGCGCACGCCCGCCCTCATCGCCCAGACGGCCGCCGGACTGGACGCGATCTCCGGCGGACGGGCGATCATCGGGCTCGGCGCCTCCGGCCCGCAGGTCGTCGAGGGATGGCACGGCAAGGCGTACGACAAACCCCTCGGGCGGACCCGCGAGACCATCGAGCTGACCCGCCGCATCCTGCGCCGCGAGGTCATCGACCATCACGGCATCACCGACATGCCCCGCCCCGGTGGCCTCGGCAAGCCCCTGAAGATCCTCACGAAGCCGGTCCGCCCCGACGTGCCCCTGTACGTGGCCGCGCTGGGCCCGGCCAACGTCCGGATGACCGCCGAGATCGCCGACGGCTGGCTGCCCACCCTGTTCGTCCCGGAGAAGGCTCACGAGGTGTGGGGCACGGCCCTCGCCGAGGGCGCCGCACGCCGGGACCCCGCCCTCGGGCCGCTGAAGACGGTGGCCGGCGGGCTCCTCGCCATCGGTGAGGACGCGGCGGCCGTACGCGACCTGGCGCGTCCGAAGATCGCCCTGTACGTGGGCGGCATGGGCGCGCCGGGCAAGAACTTCTACAACGACCTCGCGGTGGCCTACGGCTACGAGAAGGAGGCCCGGCTCATCCAGGAGCTGTACCTCTCGGGTCGCAAGAAGGAGGCCGAGGCCGCCGTCCCGGACGAGTTCTGCGAGCTGATGTCTCTGTGCGGGCCCGAGAGCTATGTCCGCGAGCGTGTCGAGGCGTTCCGCGCGGCCGGGGTCGACATGCTCAACGTCACTCCGGTCGGCCCGGATCCGGCCCGGCTGGTCGAGACTGTCAAGAGGTGGCTGTGAGAAGGGAGAACGCGACATGAAGCGGCAGATCTTCTCCGCCGAGCACGAGGCGTTCCGCGAGACCGTGCGCGCGTTCCTCGCCAAGGAGGTGCTGCCCCACTACGAGAAGTGGGAGCAGGACGGCATCGTCTCCCGCGACGCCTGGCGGGCGGCCGGGAAGCAGGGGCTCCTCGGGCTCGCCGTACCCGAGGAGTACGGAGGCGGCGGCACTCCCGACTTCCGCTACAGCGCCGTGCTCGTGGAGGAGTTCGCACGCGCCGGAGCCTCAGGGCTCGCGCTCGGGCTGCACAACGACATCATCGGGCCGTATCTGACGGGCCTCGCCACCGAGGAGCAGAAGCGGCGCTGGCTGCCCGGCTTCTGCGACGGCTCGATCATCACCGCCATCGCCATGACCGAGCCCGGCGCCGGCTCCGACCTCCAGGGCATCAGGACCCATGCCGAGGACCGGGGCGACCACTGGCTGCTCAACGGCTCGAAGACGTTCATCTCGAACGGCATCCTCGCCGACCTGGTGATCGTCGTGGCACGGACGACCCCCGAGGGCGGGGCGCACGGACTGTCGCTGCTCGTGGTGGAGCGGGGCATGGAGGGCTTCGAACGGGGCCGCAATCTCGACAAGATCGGCCAGAAGGCGCAGGACACCGCCGAGCTGTTCTTCCACGACGTGCGCGTGCCCAAGGAGAACCTGCTCGGTGAACTCAACGGCGCCTTCGGGCACCTGATGACCAACCTCGCGCAGGAGCGTCTGAACATCGCCGTCTCCGGGATCGCCGCCGCCGAGCACCTGCTGGAGATCACCACCGAGTACGTCAAGGAGCGCGAGGCCTTCGGACGGCCCCTGGCCGGGCTCCAGCACATCCGCTTCGAGATAGCCGAGATGGCGACCGAGTGCGCCGTCACCCGCACCTTCCTCGACCGCTGCATCGCCGACCACGCGAACGGCGAGCTCGACGCCGTGCACGCCTCCATGGCCAAGTGGTGGGCGACCGAGCTGCAGAAGCGGGTCGCGGACCGCTGTCTGCAGCTGCACGGCGGGTACGGCTACATGACGGAGTACCGCGTCGCCAAGGCCTTCACCGACGGCCGCATCCAGACCATCTACGGCGGGACCACCGAGATCATGAAGGAGATCATCGGTCGTTCCCTGCTCGGCTAACCCTCCTTGAAAGGCTTACCAGTGAGCACCGAAGCGTACGTGTACGACGCGATCCGCACCCCGCGCGGGCGCGGCAAGGCCAACGGCGCCCTGCACGGCACCAAGCCCATCGACCTCGTGGTCGGACTCATCCATGAGGTGCGGCGGCGGTTCCCGGACCTCGACCCGGCCGCGATCGACGACATCGTCCTCGGTGTCGTGGGCCCGGTCGGCGACCAGGGTTCCGACATCGCCCGCATCGCCGCGATCGCCGCCGGACTGCCCGACACCGTGGCCGGAGTCCAGGAGAACCGCTTCTGCGCCTCCGGTCTGGAGGCGGTGAACCTGGCCGCCGCAAAGGTCCGCTCGGGCTGGGAGGACCTGGTGCTCGCCGGCGGCGTCGAGTCGATGTCGCGGGTGCCGATGGCCTCGGACGGCGGCGCCTGGTTCGCCGACCCGATGACCAACATGGCCACCAACTTCGTGCCGCAGGGCATCGGCGCCGACCTCATCGCCACGATCGAGGGCTTCTCCCGCCGGGACGTCGACGAATACGCCGCTCTGTCCCAGGAGCGGGCAGCGGCCGCCTGGAAGGACGGCCGCTTCGAGAAGTCGGTGGTCCCCGTGAAGGACCGCAGCGGTCTCGTCGTCCTCGACCACGACGAGCACATGCGGCCCGGCACGACGGCCGACTCGCTCGCCAAGCTCAAGCCGTCCTTCGCGGACATCGGCGAGCTGGGCGGCTTCGACGCGGTCGCGCTGCAGAAGTACCACTGGGTCGAGCGGATCGACCATGTCCACCACGCGGGCAACTCCTCCGGCATCGTGGACGGCGCGGCGCTCGTCGCCATCGGGTCCAAGGAGGTCGGCGAGCGCTACGGGCTGCGGCCCCGGGCCAGGATCGTCTCCGCGGCGGTCTCCGGCTCCGAGCCGACGATCATGCTGACCGGACCCGCGTCCGCCACGCGCAAGGCGCTCACCAAGGCCGGACTGACGATCGACGACATCGACCTGGTCGAGATCAACGAGGCGTTCGCCGCGGTCGTGCTGCGCTTCGTGAAGGACATGGGGATCTCGCTGGACAAGGTCAACGTCAACGGCGGCGCCATCGCCCTGGGCCACCCGCTGGGCGCGACCGGCGCGATGATCCTCGGCACGCTCGTGGACGAACTGGAGCGGCAGGACAAGCGGTACGGGCTGGCCACGCTGTGCGTGGGCGGCGGCATGGGCATCGCGACCGTCGTCGAGCGCGTCTGACCTTCCCCAACGGATCTTACGGAGCACCCCTGATGAGCACTGAGTCCACCACCATCCGCTGGGAGCAGGACGACACCGGCATCGTCACCCTCGTCCTCGACGACCCCAACCAGTCGGCGAACACCATGAACCAGGCGTTCAAGGAGTCGATCGCGGCGATCGCCGAGCGGGCCGAGGCCGAGAAGGACTCCATCCGCGGCATCATCTACACCTCGGCCAAGAAGACCTTCTTCGCCGGCGGCGACCTCAAGGACATGATGAAGGCCGGCCCCAAGGACGCCCAGCAGGCGTTCGACACCGGTGTGGCCATCAAGAACTCACTGCGCCGCATCGAGACTCTCGGCAAGCCGGTCGTCGCCGCCATCAACGGTGCGGCCCTGGGCGGCGGCTACGAGATCGCGCTCGCCTCCCACCACCGCATCGCCCTCGACGCCCCCGGCTCCAAGATCGGCCTCCCGGAGGTCACGCTCGGGCTGCTCCCCGCAGGCGGCGGCGTCACCCGCACCGTACGCCTGATGGGCATCGCCGACGCCCTGCTGAAGGTGCTGCTCCAGGGCACCCAGTACACGCCGAAGCGCGCCCTGGAGAACGGCCTCGTCCACGACCTGGCCACCACCCGTGAGGAGATGCTCGACAAGGCCCGCGCCTTCATCGACGCCAACCCCGAGTCCCACCAGCCCTGGGACAAGCCGGGCTACAAGATCCCCGGTGGTACTCCGTCCAACCCGAAGTTCGCCGCCAACCTGCCCGCCTTCCCGGCCAACCTGAAGAAACAGCTGAACGGCGCCCCCTACCCGGCCCCGCGCAACATCCTCGCGGCGGCCGTCGAGGGCTCCCAGGTCGACTTCGAGACCGCCCTGACCATCGAGGCCCGCTACTTCACCGAGCTGGTCACCGGCCAGACCGCGAAGAACATGATCCAGGCGTTCTTCTTCGACCTCCAGGCCGTCAACTCCGGCGCCAACCGGCCGAAGGGCATCGAGCCCCGCCAGGTCCGCAAGGTCGCCGTCCTCGGCGCCGGGATGATGGGTGCGGGCATCGCCTACTCGTGCGCCCGCGCGGGCATCGAGGTCGTCCTCAAGGACGTCTCCCCGGAAGCTGCCGCCAAGGGCAAGGGCTACTCCGAGAAGCTGTGCGCCAAGGCCGTCGCCAAGGGCCGTACCAGCCAGGAGAAGGCGGACGCGCTGCTCGCCCGCATCACCGCCACCGCCGAGGCCGCCGACCTGGCCGGCTGCGACGCCGTCATCGAGGCCGTCTTCGAGGACCCGGCGCTCAAACACAAGGTGTTCCAGGAGATCGAGCACATCGTCGAGCCCGACGCGCTGCTGTGCTCCAACACCTCGACCCTGCCGATCACCCTGCTCGCCGAGGGCGTGGAGCGACAGGCCGACTTCATCGGCCTGCACTTCTTCTCGCCCGTCGACAAGATGCCCCTCGTCGAGATCATCAAGGGCGAGCGGACCGGCGACGAGGCGCTGGCGCGAGCCTTCGACCTGGTCCGGCAGATCAACAAGACGCCGATCGTCGTCAACGACTCGCGCGGCTTCTTCACCTCCCGGGTCATCGGCCACTTCATCAACGAGGGCGTCGCGATGGTCGGCGAGGGCATCGAGCCCGCGTCCGTCGAGCAGGCGGCGGCGCAGGCCGGCTACCCGGCCAAGGTGCTGTCCCTGATGGACGAACTGACACTCACCCTGCCCCGCAAGATCCGGGGCGAGACGAAGCGGGCCGTCGAGGAGGCGGGCGGCACCTGGACCCCGCACCCGGCCGAGGCCGTCATCGACCGCATGGTCGACGAGTTCGGCCGCACCGGGCGCAGCGGCGGCGCCGGTTTCTACGACTACGACGAGGACGGCAAGCGCGGCAGGCTCTGGCCGGGCCTGCGCGAGCACTTCACCAGGCCCGGGTATCAGATCCCGTTCGAGGACATGCAGGAGCGCATGCTGTTCTCCGAGGCGCTGGACACCGTCCGGCTCCTGGAGGAGGGCGTGCTGACGTCGGTCGCCGACGCCAACATCGGCTCGATCTTCGGGATCGGCTTCCCCGGCTGGACCGGCGGCGTCCTGCAGTACATCAACGGCTACGACGGCGGCGCCGGGGTAGGCGCGGGCCTGCCCGGGTTCGTGGCTCGTGCCCGCGAACTCGCCGAGCGGTACGGGGAGCGCTTCGCACCGCCCGCACTGCTGGTGGAGAAGGCGGAGAAGGGGGAGCGGTTCAGCGACGCGCGCTGACGCGCGCCGAGTCCTGCGCAGGTACCCGCACGGGTCAGGAGTCCCGTGCGGGTCCTGTGTCCGTGAGCCACTCCCGCAGCTCCTCCTTCAGGGAGCGCTGGAAGGTGGTGAGCAGGGCCTGGACCACCAGCGGGTGCATGTGCGCGGACAGGGACTTCACGGCGGTGGAGTCGCGTTCGGACACCGCGTCGCGGAACAGCTCCGACAGCGCGTGCGCCGCCGCGCGCGAATGCTCGATGAGGACGCCGCGCGCGGCGAGGATCGTCTCCAGGCCGAGCGGCACGTCGAGGAGCTGGACGCCGAGCCGGAGCAGACCCGGATCCACTCGGTACGCCCCGTCGTGCGGCACAGCCACGTTCATCGCCGCGAGCCGTTCCAGGGCCTCCTCGCCGAGCGGCCGCCCCGCGCGGCGTTCCAGATCCTCGCGCGTCATCGTCTCCACCGCGTCCGGTGCCCAGGACGCCACGACGGCGCGGTGGATGGCGAGGTCCCGCGCGCTCAGGTCCGCCGGCAGCTGCTGCAGATAGCGCTCGATCGCCGCCAGCGTCATGCCCTGGTGCTGCAACTCCTCTATGAGCGCCAGCCGCGCCAGGTGCTCCGGACCGTAGTGGCCCACGCGCCGCGGGCCGATCACGGGCGGCGGAAGCAGACCCTTGGCGCTGTAGAAGCGGACGGTGCGGACCGTGACGCCCGCACGCGCGGCCAGCTCGTCGACGGTGAGCGTCGGCTCATCGATCTCGGTGGTCATATGCAGCAGTATCGCTGTCTCACCACTGCTGTCACCCTCTTGGCCGTGCAAACGGCCGAGCTGCGCTCGGTCGTACACACCTCGTCGCGCTCCCGACTGCCCCTACGACAGGCTGATCTCGTGGTTCACGTGCGTGGCATGGCGGCGTTCCTTGCGTACACGGCGGGCGAGGCGGCGGGTGGCCGAGCGGGTCTGCCGGTCGTCGAACGGCTGGGCCGCCTGTGCAAAAGACGATCGGGGTGCTGATCGCCTTGCGGTACCGCCTGGATGTCGGCGGGCCCAGATTCCCGTCGGTGGGCCTGGTCACCCGGCCGTCCTTCCGGCTGCCCGGCAGCCCGGTGACTGAGGTCGTCACCATCGCCCTCCTGGTGGCCGTGCTCGGTCTGATGTGGAACGACCCCGAGGTCGGCCGCAAGACGCTGCTGTTCATCCCCGTGATTGCCGCGCTGCTCGTCGGCGGCTGGTTCGCGCTGCGCCGCCGGATCTCGAAGGCCGCGGACCAGGAGCTGACCGAGCTCCTGAATTGACCGAGCTCATGAACCGACCGAGCTCATCAACCAGCGGCTCAGAGGCGACTGTCAGTGGCAGCGCCTACGGTGGCGTCATGTCGGAGATCAGATATGTCCGGGGTGACGCCACCGCTCCATCGGCCAAGGGCGTCAAGGTGATCGCCCACGTCTGCAACGACATCGGGGGCTGGGGGAAGGGCTTTGTACTGGCGGTCTCGCGCCGCTGGCCCGGGCCGGAGGCGGCGTACCGTGCCTGGCACCGCGACCGCGCGGCGAACGGCTTCGGGCTGGGGGCGGTCCAGTTCGTCCAGGTCGAGCGGTACGTGTGGGTGGCGAACATGATCGGACAGCGGGGCACAAGGAGCGGCAGCAAGGGAGTCCCGGTCCGGTACGAGGCGATCGACACGGCGCTCGCGGCGCTGGCCGACAAGGCCCTGGATCTCGACGCCTCCGTCCATATGCCGCGCATAGGCTGCGGGTTGGCGGGTGGCAAGTGGTCCCGCGTGGAGCCGCTGATCACCGAGCGGCTGGTGAAGCGGGGGATACCTGTGACGGTGTACGACCACGGGGACTGAGGGCGTCGCATATCGGCCAACAATGGCGCAGATGTGCGTTGGTTCGCACATGCGGTCGGGTAACTCCCCGTCATGGATCTCATCCCGTATCCGATAGGTCCCCTCAACCCCAGACTCCAGGACGTCCTCGTCGCGCTGCTGCTGTTCGGCGTCGTGTTTCTCCTCACCTCCCGGCTGCTGCCCCGGATGAACCGGGTCCTGGCGGCCCGCGACGACGCGATCCATGGCACCACCGCCCGCGCCGGTGAACTGCGTGCCCTTGCCGAGGCCGAGCAGGCCAAGGCCCGGGCGCTGCTGGCCGAAGCGCGTCACGACGCCGCCCGGATCCGTCAGCAGGCGCATGAGGAGGGCGCCGCCCTGATCGCCGAGGCGCGCGCCGACGGAACGCGGGACCGGGACGCCCTGATCGCCGAGGCCGGGGCCCGGATGGAGACCGAGCGCGCCGCGGCCGAGGCCGAACTCCGCGTGTACGCCGCGGAGCTGGCCTCGAACCTGGCGAGCCGGATCGTGGGTGAACCGGTCCGGACCCCGGCGGAACGCGGCTGATCAGCCGGAGTGCACGTCGTTCGTCGCCTCGATCTTCTTCCAGGACTTCGGCTGCACCGGCGCGGCAGCGGACTTCGCGATGGCCGCTCCCCGAGCCGCGGGGGCGGCGGGCTTCGACGGCTGGAACAGCCAGGTGTCGAAGAGCGCGGCCAGCGGCTTCCCGGACACCTTCTCCGCGTAGGACTGGAAGTCCGCCACCGAGGCGTTGCCGTAGGCGTGCTCCTTCGGCCAGCCCTTCAGGATGGCGAAGAACGCGTCGTCACCGACCGCGTTGCGCAGCGCCTGGACGGCGAGCGCACCCCGGTCGTAGACCGCGATGTCGAACTGGTTGTCGGGGCCCGGGTCGCCTGGCTTGACCTTCCAGAACGCGTCGTCGGCCGGGTGCGAGGCGTACACGTAGTCCGCCAGCTCCTGCGTCGTGCCCTCGCCCTCGTGCTCGGACCACAGCCACTGCGCGTACCGCGCGAAGCCCTCGTTGATCCAGATGTCCTTCCAGCCCTTCAGCGACACGTCGTCGCCGTACCACTGGTGCGTCAGCTCGTGCACGACGACCGATGTGTTCGAGCCGTTCGCGAACTGCTTCGGGCTGTAGTACACCCGGGTCTGGGTCTCCAGGGCGTAACCGGTGGTGGTGTTGGGGACGTAACCGCCGGCCGAGCTGAAGGGATACGGCCCGAAATAGCCGCTCAGCCAGTCGACGATCTCGCCGGTCCGCTCCACGCTCGCGCGCGCCGCGCCGTCGTTGTCGCCGAGGTCCTTGCTGTAGGCGTTGACGACCGGGACGCCGCCCTCGGACGTGCTGGTCGTGATGTCGAACTTCCCGATCGCGAGGGTCGCGAGATAGGTCGCCTGCGGCTTGTTCTCACGCCAGTTGTACCGGGTCCAGCCGAGCTTCGAACTAGTCGACTGCAGCGTGCCGTTGGAGATCGCCTGGGTGCCGTCCGGCACGGCCACCGACACGTCGTACGTCGCCTTGTCGAGCGGGTGGTCGTTGCTCGGGAACCACCACCAGGCCGCCTCGGGCTCGTCGGCCGCGACCGCGCCGTCCGGAGTGCGGTGCCAGGTGTTGAAGCCGTACGCGCTCTTCGTGGACGGCACCCCGCTGTAGCGGACCACGACGGTGACCGGCGTGCCCTTCGGCAGCGGGGTGGCCGGAGTGATTTCCAGTTCGTGCTGGCCGGAGGTGGCGAACGCCGCCTTGGCGCCGTTCACCCGCACCTCGCTCACGTCGAGCAGGAAGTCCAGGTCGAACCGGGACAGGTCCTGCGTCGTGGTGGCGAGGATGGTCGCCGTGCCCTCCAGCTCGTCCGTCTGCGGCTGGTACTTCAGCCGCAGGTCATAGTGGGAGACGTCGTATCCGCCGTTGCCGTAGTACGGGTAGTAGGGGTCGCCGATACCCGGAGCGCCGGGCTGGTAGTCGGCAGCCGATGCCGGGATCGCCAGCAACAGAGTGGCCGCCGCGAGCGCGCCCGGGGCGATGAGTCTGCGGTGCACGAGAACTCCAAGTCGTAGGGGCACGAGGTCTGTTCGGAGCCTATTGAGTCCCTGTGGCCCCGGACGTGTCCACGGCACCCCCTGTCACACGATCGCCATCCGGCCGTCATGGCTGAAGCCGTCCCGCCGTGCGTTCTCGGCCATGCCTTCCCACGGGTCCCGCATGTCCGTCAGATGGCCTCTTCTGCACGGGAGTTGCCCCAGGTACCGTCCCGTGCATGCCAAAACGCATGCCCATCACGACCTGGCGACTCCTCGCCACGGCGGCCGCGACCGCCCTCCTGGCCGTCTTCCTCACCCCGGTGATGGCCCAGAGCGCGCCACGCGAGAGCCGGCCCGTCTACTCGTACGAGAAAGCCATCCGCGAATCCGTATGGGTGGACACGGGTCTGGACGGCGACGGCGACGGAAGGAGCGACCGGGTCGCCGTCGACATCGTCCGGCCGAGCGAACCCGCCGCACAGGGCCGCAAAGTCCCCGTGATCATGGATGCCAGCCCGTACTACTCCTGCTGCGGGCGCGGCAACGAGAGCCAGAAGAAGACGTACGACGCCGCCGGCCACGTCGTCCAGATGCCCCTCTTCTACGACAACTACTTCGTTCCGCGCGGCTACGCCTTCGTCGGCGTCGACCTGGCCGGAACCAACCGCTCCGACGGCTGCGTGGACGTCGGCGGCCCTTCCGACATCCAGTCCGCCAAGGCCGTGATCGACTGGCTCAACGGCCGGGCCAGGGCGTACACCAGCCGCACCGGCACCACGCCCGCCAGGGCGACCTGGACCAACGGCCGGACCGGCATGATCGGCAAGAGCTGGGACGGCACCATTGCCAACGGAGTGGCCGCCACCGGCGTCAAGGGCCTGAAGACCATCGTGCCGATCAGCGCCATCTCCTCCTGGTACGACTACTACTTCGCCAAGGGCGCACCCCTGTACGACTCGGGCCCCGACTGGCTCTCCAGCTACGTCGACAGTCCCGACGCCCGCGCCAGGTGTGCCGCCGTGCAGCAGAAGCTCGTCGACGGGGCGCCGCGCACCGGTGACTGGACCCCGCTGTGGAGCGCGCGCGACTACGTGAAGAACGCGAGCAAGGTCCGCGCCAGCGTCTTCCTCGTGCACGGCATGCAGGATCTCAACGTCCGCACCAAGCACTTCGGCCAGTGGTGGAACGCCCTTGCGAAGAACGGCGTCGAGCGCAAGATCTGGCTGTCGCAGACCGGCCACGTCGACCCCTTCGACTACCGGCGGGGCCAGTGGGTGGACACCCTGCACCGCTGGTTCGACCATGAACTCCTCGGCTATGACAACGGCATCGACCGCGAGCCCATGGCCGATATCGAGCGCCACCCCGACCAGTGGGTCACGTCCACGGTCTGGCCGCCCCGGGGCACGGCCACCACGACACTGCGTCCGGGCCAAGGCAGTCAGGCGGGCGTCGGCACCCTCGGGCTGCGCACCCGTACGGGCACCGAGAGCTTCACCGACGACCCCCAGCTGAGCGAGACCGACTGGGCCGCGCACATCGACCAGTCCACCCCGGGCAAGGCCGGGTTCATCACCGCGCCCCTCTCGAAGGACCTGCGGGTGTCGGGCTCCTCCACCGTGACCGTCACCGTCACGCCGACCACCTCCACGGCCCACCTCTCCGCCGTGCTGGTCGACCTCGGACCCGACACGATCCGTGACTACGCCGACTCCGGCGAGGGCATCACCACGCTCACCGACCGTACCTGCTGGGGCGCGAGCACGACCGGCGACAGCGCCTGCTTCAAGGTCACCCAGGCGAAGAAGACCGACGTCGCCTCCACGGTGTTCAGCCGCGGCTGGGCCGACCTCGGCCACTACGCCCCTGACCTGAAGGGCGTCCCCCTCACCCCGGGCACGGCCTACACGATCACGCTCGACCTGGCCGCCACCGATCACGTCGTCCCCAAGGGCCACCGGCTTGCGCTGATCGTCGCGGGCACCGACAAGGACCTGATCGACCCTCCGTCGGCCACGCCCACGCTGACCGTGGACCTGTCCCGCACGGCGGCCCGCGTGCCGTTCGTCGGAGGGACCGCCGCGTTCGCCCTCGCAACCTCAGGCTCCCCGGCCGCCGCGCCCGCGGCCACCACGCTCGACGGTGTGCGCGCCCCGCACACTGTCCGCCGGGTTCCGGGCGACAACCTGTGACGACGCCACACAGGCAGGCCGCCGATCGCTGACGGCCTCTCAGGCGGCCGGGCGCGTCAGCCCGGCCGCCTCACGCGCGCACCCCCACGCCACCGTGACACCCGCACCGCCGTGCCCGTAGTTGTGCACCACCGTCCCGCCGCCGGGCAGGGACTCGCGCTCCAGCCGTACGGCGTCCCGGGCCGGCCGCAACCCCACCCGGTGGCCGAGGATCCGAGCCCCCGCGATCTCCGGCCGCACCGCCGCGCACCGTGCCACGATCTCCTCGGCCGTCCGCGGATCGGGCGTCAGCGACCAGGCGTCGTCCTCCGCGGTACCACCCAGGATCAGCCCACCGGGCTGGGGGAAGAAGTACGTGCTCGCCTCGGTCGAGTGGTCCACCGACGTCAGCCAGGTGGTGATCCCCGGGTTCTCCACCACGACCAGCTGGCCGCGCACCGGGCGCACCAGTGGGTCGGGGACCAGTTCCCGGGCGCCCAGGCCCGTGCAGTTGACCACTACGGGCGCCTCGGCGGCGGGTTCCTTCAGATCCGTGACGGTCCGCTGCTCGACCTGACCGCCGGAGCGCAGCAACCGGCCGCGCAACCAGGGCAGATGAGTCGACATGTCGATGAGCGGCAGCCGTGCCCACAGACCGGTCCCGGTGTACTCGGCGTCCGTAGCGGCCCGAAGGCCCTTCACGCCCGCGGCCCACGGCCCCAGTCCGTCCAGATCCGTCTCGCCGTGTACGCCCTCGACCATGCGTACGCCCGTCTCCTCGGGCCGCTCGGCCAGTTCCTCGTACACGACGAGCGACTCCAGGGCCCATGCGCCCACCAGGAACTCGGGTTCTATCCGGTACGGCCACCACACCGCCCCCGCGACCGCCGAGGTGGTCCGCTCGGCCGGATCCCGCGTCCACAACCGCACGCGACGGCCGCTCTCCGCCAGGACGATCGCCGTCGTCAGCCCGATGACGCCGCCGCCCACCACGATCACATCACCGCTTCGATCCCTGTCCACGCCCGGACGCTAACCGAATGTGTCCTGCCGTGCTCACATCACTCCTTGTGTGGGAATACTCACAGCATGTCTGCCGAGTACGCGACCTTCGGCCTGGCACCGGCCATGCGTGCCGGTGGCGTTCTCGCCAACGGTGACTACCAGGTGCACCGGGACTTCGTGGACTTCGTCGTCGACGGGCGTCCGCTGCTGTTCCGGCTCTCCGACCTCGACGCCGTCTCCCCGCTCGCCTCCGACATACCGCCCGCGATCTTCACCGCCCAGGTACGCAGCCTCCTGCTGGAGGCCGACGCCCCGCTCGACGGCGGCCGTTACGTCATCTACGGCTGTCCGGAGTGCGAGGACCTGGCCTGCGGGGCCGTCACCGCGGTCATCGAGAAGGACGGCGACGACTTCGTGTGGCGCGACTTCGCCTGGCAGACCGGCGAACGGGTGGATCTGGAGCTGAACGGCTACCACGGGACAGGGCCGTTCCGCTTCCGCGGTGACGAGTACCGCCGAGCCCTGAGCGCCCTGCTCGACGGTGGTTGGGCCGGGCGCCGCCGGGTCCTGCTGATCGGCCCTCGCGTCGCCGTTCTCGCCCGGCTCGCCGCCGCGCTGCGCGCCATCGGCATCGGCGCGGACATCGCCCAGGACGCCACCGACGTGCCCGCCGACGAGCTGCGCATATACGGCGCGGTGGCCTTCGGGCAGACGGTCGGCGAGCGGGAACGTGCCGCCGTACGGAAGTCGTTCGGGCGCGCCGGAATCGAGGTGGCGTACGTCGACGGCCTCGCCCCGATCGTTCCCCTCCTTGTCGCCCAGATCGAAAACGCCCTGGACCGCAGCCCCTCGGAGCAGCGCAGGCTCACGCGCCTCACGGCCGTGGGCGGCGCGGTGGAGGTCGAGGTCACCTCCACGTGCCGGGTCCACGTCACCGTGTACCGCCAGGACCGCCTGAGCCGTGTGCACACCCACGAGGCCTTCGACGGCGTCCTGGATCCGGGCCGGCACCGCGTCGCCCTCGATCCCAGGGCATCGAAGGGGGCCTCGTACGTGGTGGCCCGGACGTCGGGGAGCGTGCTGGTGGCGGCGGTGGCGCGCTGAGGGCCTGAGGGCGCGGGGGCCGTGCCGCACTCGTTAGGATCGGCGTCTGATGACTGCCACCCTCGTCGCCAAGAACCTCGCCGCCGGGCACGGCGACCGCGCCCTCTTCTCCGGGCTCGACCTCGTCGTCGCGCCCGGTGATGTGATCGGGCTCGTCGGTGCCAACGGCGCCGGCAAGTCCACCCTGCTGCGGATGCTCGCCGGTCTGCTCACCCCGGAGCAGGGCGAACTGCGCCTGTCCCCGCCGACCGCGACGGTCGGGCATCTGCCGCAGGAGCCGGAGCGCCGGGCGGGCGAGACCGTACGCGAGTTCCTGGCGCGGCGCACGGGCGTGGCCGAGGCCCAGCGCCTGATGGACGAGGCCACGCAGGGGCTCGTCGACGGGACGCCCGGTGCCGACGACGCGTACACGGTGAGCCTGGAGCGCTGGCTCGGCCTCGGCGGCGCGGACCTCGACGAGCGCGCCGAGGAGGTCGCCGACTCCCTCGGCCTGGGCGTCGGCCTGGACCAGCCGATGACGTCCCTGTCCGGCGGTCAGGCGGCCCGCGCCGGCCTCGCCTCGCTGCTGCTGTCCCGCTACGACGTCTTCCTGCTGGACGAGCCCACCAACGATCTCGACCTGGACGGCCTGGAGCGCCTGGAGCGCTTCGTCGGCGGCCTGCGGGCCGGCACGGTGGTCGTCAGCCACGACCGCGAGTTCCTCACCCGCACGGTCACCAAGGTCCTCGAACTCGACCTCGTACAACGGCAGATCAACCTCTACGGCGGCGGATACGAGGCCTACCTGGAGGAACGCGAGACCGCCCGCCGGCACGCCCGCGAGGATTACGAGGAGTACGCCGACAAGAAGTCCGCCCTCCAGGAGCGCGCCCAGACGCAGCGCTCCTGGATGGACAAGGGCGTGAAGAACGCCCGGCGCAAGGCGGGCAACGACAACGACAAGATCGGCCGCAAGTTCCGGAGCGAGGCCAGCGAGAAGCAGGCCGCAAAGGCCCGGCAGACCCAGCGCATGATCGAGCGTCTGGAGGTCGTCGAGGAGCCCCGCAAGGAGTGGGAGCTGCGCATGGAGATCGCGGCGGCCCCGCGCTCCGGCGCGGTCGTCGCCACGCTGCGTGACGCGGAGGTACGGCGCGGAGACTTCACGTTCGGCCCGGTGTCCCTGCAGATCGACTGGGCGGACCGGGTGGCGGTGACGGGTGCGAACGGCGCGGGCAAGTCGACACTGCTGGGCGCGTTGCTGGGGCGCGTCCCCCTGGACGCGGGCCACGCCGCCCTCGGTTCGGGCGTCCTGGTCGGCGAGGTCGACCAGGCACGCAAGCTGTTCCACGGACCGGAGTCCCTGCTGGACGCGTTCTCCGCGGCGGTCCCCGACACGGAACCGGTCGACGTCCGCACCCTGCTCGCCAAGTTCGGCCTGAAGGCCGACCATGTCCTGCGGCCGGCGGCGACCCTCTCCCCGGGCGAACGCACGAGGGCGGCCCTCGCTCTCCTCCAGGGCAGGGGCGTCAACCTCCTGATCCTGGACGAGCCGACCAACCACCTCGACCTCCCGGCCATCGAGCAGCTGGAGTCGGCCCTGGACTCCTACGAGGGCACGCTGCTCCTGGTCACCCATGACCGCCGGATGCTGGACGCGGTACGGGTGACCCGTCGGCTGGAAGTGGCGGACGGCAAGGTCACGGAGCCCTAGGGACATCCGGCCGAACGCGCACACCAGGACGGCCTGGACGAACGGGCCCGGGCCCTCCGCGACACGGCGAAGGGTCCGGGCCCGGATGTCTCAGCGCCGGCCGTTCTTCGAGTCGAGCAGACCCGCGCGGCGCAGCGCGTCGGCCATCGCGCTGTTGGCCGGCGGCGGGGGCGCCTGACGCGAGGTGCCGCCCTGGCGGCCCTGCCGCTGCTGCGGAGGACGCCCGCCACGCTGCTGACGACCGCCGCCGCTCTGCTGTCCCTGCGGTGCGGCTTCGTCGTCCAGGCGCAGCGTGAGCGAGATCCGCTTGCGCGGAATGTCGACGTCCAGCACCTTCACCTTGACGATGTCGCCCGGCTTCACCACGTCCCGCGGGTCCTTGACGAACGTCTTCGACATCGCGGAGACGTGCACAAGGCCGTCCTGGTGGACGCCGACATCCACGAAGGCGCCGAACGCGGCGACGTTCGTGACGACGCCCTCCAGGACCATCCCGGACGACAGGTCGGAGATCTTCTCGACGCCGTCCTTGAAGGTGGCCGTCTTGAACGCGGGCCGCGGGTCGCGTCCCGGCTTCTCCAGCTCCTTGAGGATGTCGGTCACCGTCGGCAGACCGAACGTCTCGTCCACGAAGTCGCCCGGCTTCAGCGAACGCAGCACCGACGTGTTGCCGATCAGCGAGGCCACCTCCTGGCCCGCGGTCTTCACCATGCGCCGGACCACGGGGTACGCCTCCGGGTGCACGCTGGAGGCGTCCAGCGGATCGTCGCCGCCACGGATCCGCAGGAAGCCCGCGCACTGCTCGTACGCCTTGGGGCCGAGCCGCGCCACGTTCTTCAGCTGGGAGCGCGAGGTGAACGGGCCGTTGGCGTCGCGGTGCGCCACGATGTTCTCCGCGAGCCCGGAGGAGACGCCGGAGACCCGGGCGAGCAGCGGCGCCGACGCCGTGTTGACGTCCACACCCACGCCGTTCACACAGTCCTCGACCACCGCGTCCAGCGAGCGCGACAGCTTCACCTCGGACAGGTCGTGCTGGTACTGGCCGACGCCGATGGACTTCGGGTCGATCTTCACCAGCTCGGCGAGCGGGTCCTGGAGACGGCGGGCGATCGAGACCGCGCCGCGCAGCGACACGTCCATGTCCGGCAGCTCCTGCGAGGCGAAGGCGGAAGCCGAGTACACGGACGCGCCCGCCTCGGACACCATCACCTTGGTGAGCTTCAACTCCGGGTGCTTGCTGATCAGTTCACCGGCGAGCTTGTCCGTCTCGCGGGACGCCGTGCCGTTGCCGATCGCGACCAGCTCGACCGCGTGCTCCTTGGCGAGGCGCGCCAGCTTCGCGATCGCCTCGTCCCACTTGTTGGCGGGCACGTGCGGGTAGATCACATCCGTCGCGACCACCTTGCCGGTGGCGTCCACCACGGCCACCTTCACTCCCGTACGGAACCCGGGGTCCAGACCCAGCGTCGCGCGCGTGCCGGCCGGGGCGGCCAGCAGCAGGTCGCGCAGGTTCGCCGCGAAGACGGCCACCGCCTCGTCCTCGGCGGCCGTACGCAGTCGCAGTCTGAGGTCGATGCCGAGGTGCACGAGGACGCGGGTGCGCCAGGCCCAGCGGACCGTCTCCACGAGCCACTTGTCGGCGGGGCGGCCGCGGTCGGCGATCCCGAAGCGGTTCGCCACGATCCCCTCGTACGACGACGGGCCGTCCGTCGGCTCCTCGGGCTCCAGGACGAGGTCGAGGACCTCTTCCTTCTCGCCGCGCAGCATGGCGAGGATGCGGTGCGAGGGCAGCTCCGTGAAGGGCTCGGCGAAGTCGAAGTAGTCGGCGAACTTGGCGCCCGCCTCCTCCTTGCCCTCCCGCACCTTGGCAGCCAGGCGCCCGCGCACCCACATCCGCTCACGCAGCTCGCCGATCAGGTCGGCGTCCTCCGAGAACCGCTCGGTGAGGATCGCTCGCGCGCCGTCGAGCGCGGCCTGCGGATCGGCGACGCCCTTGTCGGCGTCGACGAAGGCGGCCGCCGCGGCCAGCGGCTCGACCGTCGGGTCGCCGAGCAGGCCCTCGGCCAGCGGCTCCAGACCGGCCTCGCGCGCGATCTGCGCCTTGGTGCGCCGCTTCGGCTTGAACGGCAGATAGATGTCCTCCAGGCGCGCCTTGGTCTCGGCGCCCCGGATCTGGGCCTCCAACTCCTCGGTGAGCTTGCCCTGCTCGCGCACCGACTCCAGGATCGCCGTGCGCCGCTCCTCCAGCTCCCGCAGATAGCGCAGCCGCTCCTCGATCGTGCGCAGCTGCGCATCGTCGAGCATCTCGGTCGCTTCCTTGCGGTAGCGGGCGATGAAGGGCACCGTCGAACCGCCGTCGAGCAGCTCGACCGCGGCCTTCACCTGCCGCTCCCGTACGCCGAGTTCCTCGGCGATCCTGCCTTCGATGGACCCTGCTCCGAGGGACCCGGGTGTCGTCACGATCCCGTACCGCCTTCTCCACTGAGGTTGCGCGGCAATTGTGGCAGGTCGGACCGACAACGGGGGATCAGGGCACGGGTCGGCCGTGTCACCCCTTGCCGATCATGCCCTCCGGGAAGGCCCCCGCGGCGAGAGCCCTGGTCAGCAGCCCGCCCGCCAGTTCCGTGAGGCGCTCGACGCCCGCGGCACCCAGGTGCTCGTACGGGGCACGGTCCAGGCGGTCGGTCTCCGCCTCGATCTGCCTGCGCAGCGCGACACCTGCCTCGGTCAACCCGCCCTCGGCGTCGAGCAGCCCGCGCTCGCGCAGCCGCTCCACCGCCGCGTCCCAGTGCTCCCGGCTCCAGCCCCGGGTCCCGCACGCCCACTTCGGGGCCATCCCCTTGCCGGTGGCGGTGTGGCTCGCCATCGCCTCCACCGGGTCGAGTTCCGCATCCAGCAGCACCGCGAGATGGCCGTCGCCGCGGTGCTCGCGCAGCAGCGTCGCCGCGTGCCAGAACGCCAGGTGCGGTGCGTCGGGCACGGGCAGATCGGCGTGCGCTGCGTACAGGGGGCGCGCGTGGCGGGAGCACGCCTCGGCCGCGCGCAGCGCCAGCTCCGCCGCCTCGGCCATCTCCTTGGAGGACACGACGTCCTCACCGAGAAGCCGCCGCAGCGTCGCGTCCACGGCACGCGCGCGTGCCGCAAGGACCACCTCCGGGGATGCCGTGTCCCACACGGCGGGCACGTGTTTCGCCACCAGCTCGGGCCGGAAGTTGTAGAACGTCGCCGTCACCACGCCCGCGCCCACCGGTCCCATCGCCGCCGCCCGCACCGCGAAGTAGGCGGCCCGCTGGTCCTCGACGCCCACGGCGGCCAGTTCCCGGTCCAGGTCCGGCGAGAAGTAGTGCGCCGAGTGCAGCGCATTGATCACGTTGTGGCAGCGCCGCCCGGCGCGCTCCGGCAGGGTAGTGGTCATGACCGGCAGGCTACCGACTGGTTGGTACGTCGGGAACGGTGGGGAGCCTGATGGCAGGAAAGGTGGGTTGTTCGTCATTGCAGCCATCCCGGAGCCCGCCAAGAATCGAGAACATGCGCACCCTCCTGGTCGTCCTCTTCGACGATGTGCAGAGCCTCGACGTCACTGGCCCGGTGGAGGTCTTCGCGGGCGCCGAGATCCACTCGCCCGGGACCTACCGCATCGTCACGGCCTCCCTGGACGGCGCCCCCGTCCGCACGTCGAGCGGCCTCACGCTCGTCCCCGACCACACACTGGCCGAGGCACCCGCCCCGCACACCCTGCTCGTCCCGGGCGGCCAGGGCACCCGGAGACCCGACCCGCGCCTGGTGGACTGGGTGCGGGAGCACGGCTCGCACGCCGACCGTCTGGTCTCCATCTGCACCGGCGCGATCCTCCTCGCCCGAGCGGGCCTTCTCGACGGCCGCCGGGCGACCACCCACTGGGCCTACTGCGACACGCTGGCGCGCAACCACCCGGAGATCGAGGTCGAACCCGACCCCATCTACGTGCGCGACGGCCACGTCGCCACCTCCGCCGGCGTCACCTCGGGCATCGACCTCGCCCTGGCCCTGGTCGAGGAGGACCTGGGCCGCGACACCGCACTGACCATCGCACGCCACCTGGTCGTCTTCCTGCGCCGTCCCGGGAACCAGGCCCAGTTCAGCGCCCAGCTCGCCGCTCAGACCGCGCAGCGCGAGCCCCTGCGCGAGGTTCAGCAATGGATCACCGAGCATCCCGACGGCGACCTCAGCGTCGAGTCGCTGGCCGCCCACGCCCGGCTGTCACCCCGCCACTTCGCGCGCGCCTTCCAGGCCGAGACCGGGACGACCCCAGGCCGCTACGTCGACCGCGTACGCCTCGAACACGCCCGCCGCCTCCTGGAGGACACCGCCGACGGCATCGAGGAGATATCCCGCGCCAGTGGCTACGGCACGCCCGAGGCGATGCGCCGCGCCTTCGTGAAGGCACTCGGCGCGGCCCCGGCGGAGTACCGGCGCCGCTTCCGCCCGGCAACCACCACTCGCTGATTCACCGGAGGGGAAACCCATTGATCACCGAAGGGAAACCCATGCAGATCGCGATCGTCCTCTACGACCGCTTCACCGCCCTCGACGCCGTGGGCCCGTACGAGACCCTCGGCCGCCTCCCCGACGCGGAGACCGTCTTCGTCGCCGAGCGGACGGGGCCCGTGCGCAGCGACACCGGAGCCCTCGCACTCACCGCCGACAAGACCCTCGCCGACGTGCCGAGCCCCGGCATCGTCGTCGTCCCGGGCGGCCCCGGCCAGACCCCGCAGATGGAGAACCAGGCCCTCCTCGACTGGCTGCGCGCGGCCGACGCCACCAGCACCTGGACGACGTCCGTGTGCACCGGCTCCCTGCTGCTCGCCGCCGCCGGACTCCTCCAGGGGCGCCGCGCCACCTCGCACTGGCTGGCCCTGGACTTCCTGAAGCAGTTCGGCGCCGAACCCACGGGCGAGCGCGTCGTGTTCGACGGCAAGTACGTCACTGCCGCCGGAGTCTCCTCCGGCATCGACATGGGCCTCGCCCTGCTCGGCCGCATCGCGGGCGACGAACACGCCCAAGCCGTACAGTTGCTGACCGAGTACGATCCGCAGCCGCCCTATGACGCGGGATCCCCGCAGAAGGCGCCCGCGCACCTCGTCGAGGAGTTCCGCGGCAAGAGCCGCTTCATCCTGACGTAGTCCAGGTCACCTTCTCGGCCGTGAAGCGACTGAGCTTGCCCACTCGTGCGCTTCACACTTCGTCGCCGTCGGCTGCGGCACCGAAGTCGCATCCGCCCAGTCGGGCGCGGGACCGGTGACAAGGCCCCACACCGGGAAATCCGGTGACGCGAGCCCGGTCAACACCAACCACAACCGTGTCCCCGGACAAGCCGGTTCGTGCCTTCGAGGGCTCTCAGACCGGCTCCGCCGGCCTAGAGGATGCTGCGGCGCTCCGCGTCGTTTTCGCGAGGATGCGATTCCTCCCGGGCATGAATGCGGGCGTCCTCACAAGACCAGGTGAACCGCGGCTGCCTGCGCTCCAGGAACGCGGCGACGCCCTCCGTGGTGTCGCCGCTGCCGCGCGCCCGCTCGGCCCAGTACGCGTCCCGGTCCGTGCGCCCGTTCGCGAACTCCTTGGCCGCGGCCTGCGTCAGCTGCGAGCGCGAGGCCAGCACACGTGTGAACTCCGCTACCCGCTTGCCGAGTTCGCCCTCGGGCAGTATCTCGTCGACCAGACCGGTCCGCAGCGCCCGCTCCGCGTCGATCAACTCGCCCGAGAACAAGAGGTACTTGGCGGTACCGGGCCCTACCAGAGACACCAGCCGGCGGGTGGAGGAGGCCGGGTAGACGATCCCCAGCTTGGCCGGCGTCACCCCGAACAGCGCACCCTCCTCCGCGAACCGGAGATCGCAGGCCGCCGCGAGCTGTGACCCGCCGCCCACGCAGTGGCCGCGGATGGCCGCCAGCGTCGGCTTGGGAAACGCGGCCAGCGCCTCCTCGGCCAGCACGGCCAGCGTCTGCGCCTGCTCCGGCGATCCCCGCAGCGTGGAGATGTCGGCGCCCGCACAGAACGTCGCGCCCTCGCCGGTGAGCACCAGGACCCGGACGGCCGGATCGGCGGCCAGCTCGTCGAGCAGCGGCGGCATCGCCTCCCACATGCCGGCCGTCATGGCGTTCCGCTTGGCCGGGTGGTGGATGACGACGGTCGCGACCCCGTCGGCGACGCTGTGCAGCAGCTGCGGCTCCATACCACGGATGCTATCCGCACCCCCGGACGCACGATCAGGAGACCAGGAGGCGACCCGATGTCACGAGGGGCCGGGCCGGTGCAAACCCGTACAACCCGAAGAGTTCCGAAGGGGGCGCCACGAAGGACAGGAGCGGTCACTCGACCGACGGCGGCATACGCCAACGGTCAGAAACCGTCGATACCTGCCGACTTGTGTTCAGTCATTCGGTACCTACCGGCGCATTCCCAACACTCGACATGTGGTGACAATCGAGCGCAAGGGTGGCGACCGGACGATGGAGAACCGAGGGCGAGGGTATGGCCCGCGCCCTGAAGGCGGCGGGTCGGGGCAGGACGTTCGCAGACCACCGGGACCGCTGCCGTACGAGGGGGTCTGGCGGTTCACCGCCGCCGCCGTGGACGCCTCGGTGCCGCAGGCGCGGCACGCCGTCCGGGATCTGCTGGCCCGCCAGGGTGTGCCCGTCTCGGACGACACCGTGCACGCCCTGCTGCTGATCGTCTCCGAGCTGGTCACCAACGCGGTCCGGCACGCGGCGCTGCTGTCGCCCCTGCTCGCCGTGGAGGTCGCCGTCGGTCCCGAATGGGTGCGGGTGTCGGTGGAGGACGACCACCCCTACCGCCCGAGTGCCCTGGAGGCCGACCACGGCCAGACCGGCGGCCGGGGACTGCTCCTGGTCCGCGAGGTCACCAGGGAGGCGGGCGGCGTGTGCGACGTCGAGCACACGGCAAACGGCGGCAAGGTGATCTGGGCCGCCCTGCCGCTCAAACCGGCACAGATCTTCTGACTGCCCCGAAGCCGCTGGGGCATACGAGCCGTCCGGCCACGTGGGCCGGACGGACCTCCCGCTCACCAGCCTGCGGACGGTCCCGTCAGCTCCCTGATCGCGGGCCGTGCCGCGTCCAGGACCGTCATGAACCACGACGAGAACGTGTCCTTCGCATGCCGTTCCGCCAGCTCCTCGGCGGTCACGAAGGCCGTCGCCCCGACCTCCTCCGGGTCGGGACGCACCGGGGACTGCACCAGACCGACGAAGAGGTGGTTGAACTCCTGCTCCACCAGGCCCGAGTCCGGGTCCGGGTGGTTGTAGCGGACCGTGCCCGCCTCGGCGAGCAGCGAGGGGGAGACGCCCAGCTCCTCGTACGTCCGCCGGGCCGCCGCGGCGAACGGCGCCTCGCCCGGGTAGGGGTGGCCGCAGCAGGTGTTCGACCAGACGCCGGGGGAGTGGTACTTGCCCAGCGCACGCTGCTGGAGCAGCAGCCGGCCGCGCTCGTCGAAGAGGAACACCGAGAACGCCCGGTGCAGCTGACCCGGAGGCTGATGAGCAGCGAGCTTCTCCGCCGTGCCGATCGTGGTGCCGTTCTCGTCGACCAGCTCAAGCAAGATGGCTTCAGCGGCGCCGTTCGACGAACGGTCCGTCGCGGTGGCAGGTGTGATCGGCATGCCCATCCTTCGCATTGGTTGTCCAGCCTCAAGTCTGCCGTACGAATCCGGCACTCCCGGCACTTCGTGACTCCCCGCATGTCCCACCCCGGCCGTCCGGACAGGCCGCACGGCCCTCGTGGAACGGACGCCGGAAGCGTCCGGATACCTGATCGTGCCCGGCGCCACGGAGGGGGAACCGCCCCCAGGGGTGCACCGCGGTTGCCCCATGCCCGCACGCAGGCCGTACTCCCGGTGTGCACCCCTGCCATCACACGCACGTGTCATGCCGGACCCGGCGCGCACGTGACCACTCCGGCGCGGTGCGTATGCCGGTTGCGGCAGGTCAGTCGCGGCTCGCCTCGGGGTGGTGCAGCAGCCAGCCCTGCCAGGCCGACTCCACCATCCCGCGCACCCCGCGCCGTGCGCTCCAGCCCAGCGCCCGCTCGGCC
Source organism: Streptomyces sp. NPDC001634 (assembly GCF_040298185.1). Lineage (NCBI taxonomy): Bacteria > Bacillati > Actinomycetota > Actinomycetes > Kitasatosporales > Streptomycetaceae > Streptomyces > Streptomyces sp. NPDC001634. Next base: position 173,572 of record NZ_JBEOZU010000009.1, read on the forward strand.
AGCG
>NZ_JBEOZU010000010.1:0-8917 GCF_040298185.1 Streptomyces sp. NPDC001634
CCCGAGCCGACTTCTCCGCAAACTCCGGGTTCACAGCCGCCGCATCAGTGACCGGAGCCGCCGTCGACACCGCCGCCTTCGCCACCGCCACCGCCGGGCTCACCGCCGCCGCTGGGACGGCGCTCGTTCTCCTGGCTGCCGCCGTCACCGCCGCCGCCTTCGCCGCCGCCCCCGCCGCCGTCTCCGCCTACGCCGCGGTCGAAGATGCCGCCGTGGCCGAAGAGACCGGCGCCGTCGCCGCCCTCACCGCCGAAGCCTCCGCCGTGACCGCCTCCGAACTCGCCGAAGCCGCCGCCGTCACCGCCTCCGAACCCGCCGAACCCGCCCTCGGCACCTCCGCCATGGCCGCCGAAGCCCCCGAAGTCGCCCCCGGTGCCGCCGTCTCCGACACCGAAGCCCCCGAAACCGCCCTCGGCTCCACCGAAACCGTCCCCGAATCCGCCACCGGAGCCCAGGTCTCCGCCTTCGCCGAACCCGGCAGGACCGTCGATCCCCGAGGTGCCGTGCCCGAGGTCGCCGAAGGAACCGAAGTCGCCGAAGTCGGCCGAGCCACCCGGGTCGCCGGGCAGGGCATCCCCACCGCCCGGGAAGGTGCCACCGAACGTCCCGCCGATCAGGCTGATCCTGTCGGACGCTGCGGCGTCGAGCGCCCCGGCATCATTCGTACCGTGGTCGGCAGGGGCGTGGTCGACGGGCGCGTGGTCGACGGTCACATCGTGATGCGCCAGTGCGTGTGCCGCACTGCCGAAGAAGAGGGACGACTTGGACAGCCGCGCGTCGAGCGTGGCCGGTCCGTCGGCGGTACCGGATTCGACGCGCAGCCGGCGCAGCCCGGCGACCTGCTCGGGCGTCAGGCCAAGTCTTCGTGCAACGTCGTCGGTGTCGCCGTCGAGTTCGGCCCTGAATGCCGGGTCGACGGCAAGGCGGGTCATGGCATCGCGAAAGGCGGCGTCGGTCATGTCGTCATGTCTCCGTCGGTCTGCGGGTGCTGGTGCTGATCCCGGCGGAGCTGAGGATCCCCCTGGTCGGCGGCTGGCAGCCATTTCCGGCCATCCCCACCGAAGCCTGCAGGATGGTTATAGGGGTGACGAGCCAACCCGCGCAAGGCCTGGAGCAGCGCATCCTTGCTGGACAGGGGGCCGGTGGAGGAGTCGTGACGGCAGGGCTCGGTCTCCATACGGCCAGAAACCGTTTGCGCTCGACGGCGTGAGCCGAACCCTGTCTTGCACACGAGGCCGGGCTCGACCATGTCTCCTGCTCGCCGTTCCGCGTCCCGATCTCGCGCCCGGAGGCCGGACATGCGGCCCTCTCCGGGGCCGGAGGCCGACGACAACAGGTGACCGATAGCCCGGGCCCTCAGGAAAGTCCGGGCTTTTTCCTCGACGGCCCCGGTGAGTGCGAACAACCCTCACCGAGGCCGACCGACTGCTGGGCCGCTGATCCGTCAGCATCAGCGCGGGCGGCCGAAGTCGCTGCGCAGCCGCTCGAGAGCAGGGAGCCCATCCCGGCCGACGGCGACTGCCGGGCCCGGGCCGGGACGTGGCCGCGTCTCGCACGGGCCCGGCGATCCGGGGCATTCAGTCCCACGCTTTCGGGACGGTCGGCCCCTGCCCCGGCAACTCCTCGCGCGGAACGCTGAAGAAGCATCAGGGGCCGGCTCCCCGGGACGGTCCACAGGACGGAAACAGCTGCTCGGCCGACAGAGCCCGTGCGCCCCGGTCCCTGTGCCATCGCAGACGCCGCGCCCACGGGACCCAACGCCGGCGGGCGTCCCAGCACAGCATCCGTCGCGCTCTTCCTGCGGCGGTCGACGCGGAAGGGAACCGGCGTGATGACCCGTACTGTCGGCGAGGTAATGACCCGCGAGGTCGTCGAAGCACGCCGGGAGACGTCTTTCAAGGACGTGGCACGACTGCTGGACCGGCACCGCATCAGCGGCCTGCCCGTGGTGGACCACGACGACAAGGTCCTCGGAGTGGTCTCCGAGACCGACCTGATCCGCTTCCAGGCCGCGCAGCCCGCCCGTGGCCGCGTGCGGCGGTTGCGCAAGACCGCGCTGCGCGGCTCCGCCCGCCACACGACAACGGCGACCGCCCGGGCCACGACCGCCGGAGAGCTGATGTCGACGCCTGCCATCACGGTGCACCCGGAACAGCGCGTCGCGGACGCCGCGCGCGTCATGGAACGCCACCGCGTCGACCGGCTTCCCGTTGTGGACGAGGAGGACCGCCTCATCGGCATCGCCACCCGTCGGGACCTGCTGCGGGTCTTCCTGCGGACGGATGAGGAGATCCGCCGGGATGTGACCGACGAGGTCATGACGCGCGCCATGTGTCCGCCACCCCACACGGTGACCGTCTCGGTCCGGGACGGCATGGTCACGCTGGAGGGCCGGCTGGAGCGCCGCAGCGACATCCCCCTCACCATCCGGCTGACATGGCGGGTGGACGGAGTGGTCGGCGTCGTGAACAGTCTGACGTTCCGTATCGACGACACTCGTCCACCCGAACAAGCTCCCTCGGCCGGGATCGCCCACCCCTGACTGCTCGAGAACTGACCGCAGCGGCTGGGGACAGCGGTGAGCGGTGTCCCCGTGAACACTCACGAACCGGGGCCACCCGGCCCGGGTACGGGGGCCGAACGGACGCCCGCCGGGGCCCGGGGGGACCTGCTCATCGGAGGGGCTCCGGAGAGACGCTGCTGCTGGAGCGGCGCCGATCGCTCGCGGCGCCGCTCCCGTACGGGCCGTCGGCTGTGCGGCCTCACCTCTCTCTACGACGGAGGCACACCCATGACCCGCCACGACGACCGAACCGCGACCGCAGTCCCCGCCGAGGCGCCGTCCGGCATTGCCGTCGCCGTCGACCGGCTGGTCACGAACGGCCTCAAGGCACTGGCCGACTACGAGGCCCTCGACCAGGAGCAGGTCGACCACATCGTGAAGAAGGCATCGGTCGCCGCCTTGGACCAGCACACCGCCCTGGCGCGTCTCGCGGTGGACGAGACCGGACGCGGCGTGTTCGAGGACAAGGCGGCCAAGAACATGTTCGCGTGCGAGCACGTCACGCACAGCATGGGCCATATGAAGACCGTCGGCGTCATCGCCCGCGACGACGTCGAGGACATGGTCGAGATCGCGGAACCGGTAGGCGTGGTGTGCGCGATCACGCCCGTCACCAACCCCACCTCCACCACGATCTTCAAGGCGCTGATGGCGCTGAAGACCCGCAACCCCGTCGTGTTCGCCTTCCATCCCTCCGCCCAGCACTGCAGCGCGCAGGCCGCGCGGATCGTACGGGACGCCGCCGTCGCCGCGGGCGCCCCGGAGCACTGCGTCCAGTGGATCGAGACCCCGTCGGTCGAGGCCACGGGCACGCTCATGCGCCACCCGGGCGTCTCGCTGATCCTCGCCACCGGCGGCAACGCCATGGTCAAGGCCGCCTACTCGGCCGGCAAGCCCGCCCTGGGCGTCGGCGCCGGCAACGTCCCCGCGTACGTGCACAAGAGCGCCAAGCTGCGCCGGGCCGTCAACGATCTGGTGCTGTCGAAGTCGTTCGACAACGGCATGATCTGCGCCTCCGAGCAGGCCGTCATCCTCGACGACGAGATCCATGACGCGGCGCTGGCCGAGTTCCGCACCCTGCACGCCCACCTGGCAACCGCCGAGGAGAAGGCGAAACTGGAGGCGTTCCTCTTCCCGACCAGCAGGTCGGCCTCGGGCGACGGATGCGAACCCAAGGTCAACTCCGCCGTCGTCGGCCGGAGTCCGGCATGGATCGCCGAGCAGGCCGGCTTCACCGTGCCCGACGACACCTCCCTCATCCTGGCCGAGGTCGAACGGGTGGGCCCGGCGGAACCGTTGACCCGCGAGAAGCTCTGCCCGGTCCTGGCCGTGCTGCGCGCCGACTCCGAGCAGCAGGGCTTCGATCTGGCCGCCGACATGGTCGCCTTCCACGGCCAGGGCCACAGCTCCGTCATCCATACCGAGGACCGCGAACTCGCCGAGGCGTACGGCAGGCGCATGAAGACCGTACGCGTCATCGTCAACGCCCCGTCCTCACAGGGGGCGATCGGCGGTATCTACAACAACCTGCTGCCCTCGCTCACCCTGGGCTGCGGCTCTTGGGGTCACACCTCGGTGTCCAACAACGTCTCCGCCGCCCAGCTCCTGAACGTCAAACGGGTCAGTGGGCGCCGTAACAACCTGCAGTGGTTCAAGATCCCGCCGAAGATCTACTTCGAGCCACAGGCCATCCGCTACCTCGCCGACATGCCGGACCTTCACCGCGTCACGATCGTCACCGACGCGACCATGACCCGGCTCGGCTTCGTCGACCGCGTCACCCGCGTACTCCAGCAGCGCCACGAGCCGGTCACCGTGCAGGTCATCGACAACGTCGAACCGGAGCCGAGCATCGACTCCGTCCGGCGCGGCGCCCGCCTCATGGGGGACTTCCGCCCGGACACGATCATCGCGCTGGGCGGCGGCTCCCCGATGGACGCGGCCAAGGTGATGTGGCTGCTGTACGAGCAGCAGGCCGCCGGCGACGACATCGACTTCGCCGACATGCGGCACAAGTTCTCCGACATCCGCAAACGCGCCTTCCGCTTCCCCGTCCTGGGCAAACTGGCCCGCCTGGTGTGCGTCCCCACCACCTCCGGAACCGGCGCGGAGGTCACACCCTTCGCCGTCATCTCCGACCCGGCCACCGGCAAGAAGTACCCGCTGGCCGACTACGCGCTCACGCCGAGCGTCGCCATCGTCGACCCGCTGCTCACCGCGGACCTGCCCCCGGCACTGGCCGCCGACAGCGGCTTCGACGCGCTCACCCACGCCGTCGAGTCGTACGTGTCCGTGTACGCCAACGACTTCACAGACGGCCTCGCCCTGCACGCGATCCGGCTGGTCTTCGACAACATCGAAGCGGCTGTCAACAACCGCGTCGGCCGCCCCGACGCGCGGGAGAAGCTGCACAACGCGGCCACCATCGCGGGCATGGCCTTCGGCAACGCCTTCCTCGGCATCGTCCATGCCATGTCCCACACCCTCGGCGCCACCTTCCACATCGCGCACGGCCGTACCAACGCCGTCCTGCTGCCGCACGTCATCCGCTACAACGGAACCATCCCGACGAAGCTGACCGGCTGGCCCAAGTACGAGAACTACCGGGCCCCGGATCGCTTCCAGGAGATCGCCCGCGCCCTTGGCCTGCCCGCCGCCACCCCACAGGAGGGCGTCGAGTCGCTGGCCCGCGCGGTGGAGCGGCTGCGCGACGCCGTGGGCATCGAACCGTCGTTCCGGACCCTCGGCGTCGACGAGCACGCCTACCTCGACGCCCTGCCCCAGCAGGCCCTGAACGCCTACGAGGACCAGTGCGCGCCCGCGAACCCCCGCATGCCGATACTCGCCGACATGCAGGAGATCATGCGCGCGGCCTACTACGGACCGAACGGCGTGACTGGCACCTGAGCACCGGACGGACCGCATCGGCATCAGTCCCGGGCGGGTGCCGATCCGGCGGGTGCCCGTGGGGGGAAGCCGGGACGGACGGCCCCCAGGACGGCTCCGGACGGCCCTCCCGACGGTGCCCTGTCTGTGACCACACTGGTCCTGGAGCCGAGTATCGGCTGTCGCTCCGGGCCGAAGGAGTTGATCGCCATGACAGCCCTGGCCGGAACACCTGACCGTCCAGTCCGGGTGAGCGCGGTGCTGGATGCGCCGCTGTCCCGGTGGCTGTGGCTGGTGAAGTGGATCCTGATCATCCCTCACTACGTGGTTCTCTTCTTCCTCTGGATCGCCTTCACCGTGGTGAGCGTGATCGCGTTCTTCAGCATCCTGTTCACCGAGCGCTATCCGCGCCCCCTGTTCGACTTCAACCTGGGGGTGCTGCGCTGGACCTGGCGGGTCGGCTACTACTCGTACGGCGCTCTGGGCACCGACCGGTATCCGCCGTTCAGCCTGGGCGAGGAACCCGACTATCCGGCGCGGCTGGACATCGACTGTCCCGAACGGCTCTCCCGGGGCCTGGTGCTGGTGAAGTGGTGGCTGCTGGCCATCCCCCACTACATCGTCATCGGGTTCTTCCTCGGCGGCCGGCAGCTGGGCTGGTGGGACGGTGGGCTGATCGCCGTGCTGGCGGTGATCGCCGCCGTGACCCTGGCCTTCACCGAGAAGTACCCGAAGGATCTGTTCGACCTGGTTCTCGGCCTCAACAGGTGGGTGCTGCGGGTCGCTGCCTACGCCGCCCTGATGACGGACACGTATCCGCCGTTCCGGCTCGACATGGGTGGTGCCGAACCGGACGAACCGGAGGTGCTGTCGTGATCGCCGTTCTGGTGGGGCGTTCCTGATCGTGCACGGGCTGCTGCACCCGGGCGTCCCGACGGCGCCGCAGCAGCCCGACAGGATGAGGGGCCAGGGGTCCCGGCCGTACCGGAGAACGGCCCGATGTCAGCACCCGATCGATGGGCCGTGAGGCCGGCCTGTCCAGGTGTTCGTGCGATGCGCGGGCCGGTCGGCCGCTTCGCCCCGCCGGACCGGCCCGACAGGACCAGAAGGCGAGATCGGCATCTTCACTGCGCCGCCTCTCGCGGCCCGGCTGGAGGCCCTGACCGCCGCCCGCATCCCGATCTGGTGCTCAACCTGCGCTCCCCGGCCTTCAACGACTGCACCGGTCTCGGGGTCCTGTGCCGGGCACGAAACCGAGCCGAGGCCCGGCACGGTCGGTTGCGGCTGGCCACCGGCAGTGTGCGCTTCCAGCGGATCCTTCGCGCCGTGCCTGGCAGGTGCCCTCGAAGTCCACCCCGGCATGGGCACAGCCCTGGCCCCTGCGCCGCATGCCGTCGCCACAGCTGCCGCCACGGGTTGATGACCGTGCGGACGGGCCCTAGTGACTCACCGCCACTTCATCCAGCACCAAGCGCGGAGTGTGCCGCGGGCTCGCAGCGCCTTCGGGGCCGTATCCGAGGCGGATGAGCATCTGCACATGTCCGATCCGCCCTGGCGTCGGGCTCAGGGAACTGCGCAGGTCCGGCCATTCCAGCGCCTGGTGCAGCAAGGAGGCCCGCAGACCGTGTGCCGTGGCGAGGAGCCACACATGCTGGAGCGCCTGGCCGGCGCGCAGCCAGTCGGCGCGGCGGTCGTGCTCGGTGATCAGCACAGCGACGATCGGTTCCGTCTCGAACGGTCGGGCAACCAGCCGCTCGGTGTGCCGCTGCGCGGTGAAGTCCCGCATGGGAAGGTTTTCGCGGGCGTCCTGGGGACCGAGGACCACCCGCGGCAGGCCCACATCGGGAGTCGGCTGCAGATCGCGGTGGACCCAGCGGTTGCTCTCCGCCACGCGGTCGGCATCGATACGGTTGCGGCGCTCCGCCTCGGCGGTCAGACGGAGCAACCGCGCTGTCTCGACAGGGTCGGGAAACCAGAGCCGCGCACCCTCCGCACGGGCGGCTTCACCGAGTTCCTTGCGCAGATACGGCGGCAGCGGCTTTCCCGAGAAAGGGAGGCGGCTGCTGTGCCTGCGCCAGATCGCTTCGTACAGGTCGGCCCGGTGTCCCATCGGACGTCTGGCGGCGACCCCTGCCAGGCGGACAACTGCGAGGAGGCCAGGGTCCTCCGGGAAGGGCAACAGTCGTCCGACCGGCGACCGTCCGAAGTGCGCGATCGCGATCCGGAGATTCAACAGGCACGCCCCCACCGACAGATGCAGCGCGCGGCCTGTTGGATCCGTGTGCGGCAGGCCGCGTTCAGGGGCGGCGCGGACCTGGAATGTGGCCGACGCGGCATCCACCAGGAAGGACCATGGCTGGGTGTTGTGGATCGAGGGCGCGGCGATCGCGGCCGACAGACAGGTCTCCGGAATCACGGCGTCCACTGTTGTGCGGTGCATGATGCCCTCCTCACGCGTCGGCGCAGGCCTGGGGGTTCTGTCCTCCGAGTGTGGGTGTCCGGCCACGGCCCGGTGAGGGACCGATGGTCCCGCCGCCGGGCCGGACGGGGCACACTCATGGTGTGAACGGCATCCGAACGCTGCCGCGACTCCCTGCGGCCCGTCGCCGCCGCGACTCCCTGCGGCCCGTCGCCGCCGCGACTCCCTGCGGCCCGTCCTTCGCAGGACGTGGGCTGAACGGCCCGCCATCGGCAGCGAGTCGGCCCCGGCCGGCCCTCCCGTACTGCCTGGTCGGCCCATGCCCCCTCACTCGTCAAACGCAGGAGTGGTCATGATGACGCAGGACAGCAGACGCCGTCGCGGGTCCTGGCCCTGGCTCGGGACCGTCCTGGTCGCCCTCTCCTGTCTTCTGACCGCCTGCGGAGGCAGCGGCAGCGGCTCGGAGGCGCACTCGACGCCGCCCCGTCCTTCCGCCGATCCACCCACCGCCACCCCATCGGAGAGCGGCCCCGGCACGCCAGGAATCCCCAGCTCGCCCTCTGTGGCAAGGCCGGCAACATCACCGTCCTCGTCCTCGGCCTCGGCACGGTCCCCAGCTCCGCATGAGACAGCCTCCGCGACCCCAGGGTGTGTCGCGGGTTCCACCGCCATCGCCCACGGCCCCGAGGACGCCGCCGTCCACCATCTGTGTGTGCGATCCGGTACGACGGTGACCGTGGTCCTAGAGCCCCGGGCCCAGGGTTCCTGGCCGCAGCCGCGCACCAGCAATCCGATGCTGGCGCTGGTGACCTCGAGCGCCACGGACAGCAAGGGCGTTACCCGGGTCACGGTGCGGGCCGCGCGCACGGGAGCGGTGACTGTCACGTGGGGGCCGCAGAGCGCGCCCCTCTTCGCGCTCCGGCTGAGTGTGGCGGCGTATCCGGTGCAGTGAGCGGACCGCGCGCGGCGGCGGCGAGGACCCCGCGGGGTGGTGGACCGCGGCCCCCCCCGAACACCGGCAGGCCATGGGCAGCGTTAACGACCCGGAC